>JANOFA010000869.1:0-1914 GCA_031413355.1 Gemmatimonadota bacterium
GCCGCTCTCTAGAAGAACTCTGCTGAGAATTTTTTACTGGTCGCAACCAATTCAGCCCACTTGTTCAGAGGCTCCCTAGGCGCGATCCGCTGCGCCGGGTCCCGAGCTGTTCCGGCGCGCGCATGCGCGGCCCCTACACGCCGCCGTCTGATCCGCCGGTACGCCCCGTGATCCACGTCGCGCTGACCGGCAACGTCGCCGCCGGCAAGTCGACCGTCGCCGCACTGTTCCGCGACTGGGGCGCCACGGTCATCGACGCCGACCAGCTGGTGCGCGAGATCCAGGCCCCCGGTTCGCCGGTCCTCGCCGCGATTGCCCGCCGCTTCGGAGACCGCGTCCTCCGCCCTGACGGGGCCCTCGACCGCCCCCGCCTCCGCTCGATCATCCTGGCCGACCCCGATGCCCGCCACGACCTCGAAGCGCTAGTCCATCCCGCCGTCCAGGCACGGCGACTGGCCCTGGTCGAAGCGGCCCGCGCCCGGGGCGACCGGACCGTGGTGAGCGACATCCCCCTGCTCTTCGAGGTGCTCGACCCCTCGGCGTTCGATGCCGTGGTGCTGGTCGACGCCCCGGAACCGGTGCGGCTCGCCCGGCTGCTCGAGCGCGGCCTGAGCGAGGCGGAGGCGCGGCGCCTGATGCTGGCGCAATTGCCCAGCGCGGTGAAGCGTGAGTGGCGCGGGGGCCACCCGCCCCGCCGCGCCTTCGTGATCGACAACGACACTGATCGTGCCATGCTGGCGGTCCACGCCCGACGGGTGTGGCAAGACCTGCGCGCATAGCATTTTTATGCACCGTACGGTGCGCCTCTTGCCCGGACTTCCCGGCCGACCTAGACTTTCGACTCGACTCACTCCGGAGCGCCGCCGTGGCCGAAGTTCCCGCCGATCTGCACTACACCCCAGAGCACGAATATGTGCGCCGCACCAGCGATCCCGCGGTGGTGGAAGTCGGCATCACCGACTTCGCCCAGGGCGAACTGGGCGACATCGTCTTCCTCGACCTCCCCAAGGCGGGGGCGAGCTTCAGCCGCATGGGCGTGTTCGGAACAGTCGAGGCGGTCAAGGCGGTCTCGGAGCTGTTCTCGCCGCTGAGCGGGGCGATCGTCGAGTCGAACGCCGCGCTCGAAGCCGATCCCGGCCTGGTCAATCGCGATCCCTACGGGGCAGGCTGGATGATCCGGCTTCGCCTCGCGGATCCCAAGGAGCTGTCCGGCCTGCTGGATGCCAAGGCGTACGAGGCGAAAATCGGCGGATGACCCGGAATCCGCTGGCCGTAGTTTGTGTTCCTGCTGACGCCCCGCTGCTGTTGTGCGGGGCGTTTGGTTCGTTCGATCGGGCGACCGGGAACATCGCGTCGATAACCCGGGCGACCCGGTGGGTCGCCCCTACCCTGATGAACCATGACTGAACAACACGCCGCCGCTTACACCCTGCTTCGGACCGATCGTTTCGTGGCTCGCCACATCGGCCCCCGGCGCACCGATATCAACGACATGCTCGGCGTCCTCGGGTATGACTCGATGGATCAGTTCATCGACGCGGTGGTCCCCGAGGATATCCGGCTCCGCCGCCCGCTCGACCTGCCGCCCAACCGCAGCGAGCGCGAGGTACTCCAGGCGTTGCGCGGGATCGCCGCGCAGAACCGGGTTTTCCGCTCCTATATCGGCATGGGGTACAACGGCACGTTAACGCCGCAGGTGATTCAGCGGAAAAATCTGGAGAATCCCGGCTGGTACACCGCCTATACGCCGTATCAGGCGGAGATCGCCCAGGGGCGGCTGGAAGCGCTGCTCAACTTCCAGACGATGGTCGCGGACCTCACCGCGCTGCCGGTCGCCAACGCCTCTTTTATGGACGAGGCGTCGGCCGCCGCCGTAGCCATGCACCTGACCGCCGCGGTGAAGCGGGTGACCGG
>JANOFA010000870.1:0-6352 GCA_031413355.1 Gemmatimonadota bacterium
GTCTCCGCCTGCTGGATCATGGTCGTGGGGACCGTGACCTGCAGCGACTTGGAGGCGACATCTTCTTTGGTCTTGACGATTGAGATATCCGACATGGGCGGCAATCTACCCTTGGCCGGACCCGGGGGTCAATCGAAATGCCGTCCCTGCCGATAGTTGCGACATGGGAACCGGGGCGTCCGGTCGCCCCGAAGGAGTAGCGTGCGGTTGGCCGCAAATCACCGCCCCGCGCCTCGCGCCCACCGCCCAGTTGGCCGAGCCGGTTGCCGGGCAATAACCCGTTACCACAGTTGAGCTTGTGACCACAATTCTGGTCGTTGACGATGAGCCATCGATGCGCCGGGCCCTGCGGGCGCTGTTCGAGCGCTCCGGCTTTGCCGTCGTGGATGTCGCCTCGGGGCAGGCAGCCCTTGCGCATGTCGCGGAGGGTGGTCCGGCGGACGCGGTGGTGAGCGATGTGCTGATGCCGGAAATCAGCGGCGTGGCGTTCTACGATCGACTGGTGGAACTCTCTCCCACCCTGTCCCAGCGGGTCGTCTTCCTGACCGGTGCCGCGCGGGACCCGCGGGTGCACGTCCCCATCGAGCAGCGGGGGGTCCCCCTGATTTCCAAGCTGGATGATCTCCTGCTGGTGGTCGACGCCGTGCGCATCGCGCTCCTCCGGCGGCCCGGTCAAGTGCAGCAACCGGTCGCCTAGGAGCGGTTCCTCCGCGCGCTGGTGCGGGGTCTGCCAGGACGTCGTTCGCTCAACACACTCACCCCTCGGCAGCAGGAGCCGGCGGCCAACGGCTGACGGCTAATGGCTGATGGCTAACGGCTGACGGCTCCATGCGACCGGTCGGACTCGAACCGACACCCCTTGCGGGACCAGATCCTAAGTCTGGCGCGTATACCAATTCCGCCACGGTCGCGGCGCCCCAAAGATAAGAGGCACGAAGCAACAGCGCCCACCGTGGGCGGGCGCTGCAGCCGGCTCAGGAAACCTCCAGCCACCAGCAATTCATTCTACCCGGACCACCCCCACCATCCCGCCGAACTCGTCCCGCATCGTCGGACTCCCCGGTGGTGGAGTCCATGCTCCGCCGTCGTACCGCACGTTGACCTGGTGCGTGCCGGGTGGCACTGGCGGCGCCAGCTCGAACCATCCCTCCTCCCGGGGGACCAGCGCCACCGGGAGCCAGTCGGTAAAGTCGGCCATCAATTCCACTCGTCCCGTCCCGGGTGCGCGGATCGCCAGTGAGGTGCCGCCTCCTGGTTGCCGGGTGAGCAGGAGAGCGCGTCCGCCGTCCCGCCGTTCCGATGACCCGCGGCGCGCCGCGGTTGAAGGGCCGCGGAGGCTGGCCCGGAATGCGAGCGTAAAGAACCGACCGCTCCCTACACCGAGCATCAGGTCCGGCGGGTTTCGTCCACCTTGCACCACCAGGCCCAGGCGGGGGTAAAGCCACCAGAGTCCCTCGGCCCGCCACCAGTTCCCGCCACCTGAGCTGCTGAAGCGATGCCCGAGGGCGACGCTGCCGGAAAAGGGACCGCGGGAGCTCCGCACGGTTCCGCCGAGGTCGGTATAACGGGTGAATTGCCGACCCGGCGTGCCACCCTGGCCCCCTTCCAAGATGACGGTATCTCGCGGGGTGCCCAGTCCTGGTACGGCTAAACCAAGTGTGGTCTGTCGGCCCAGGATCTCGAGCTGGATCTGGCCGAGTTGGGTCCAGATGGTTCCCTCGGCGCGGGAGAGTGGCACATGCGCTCCATTTCGCTGCGCCTGCCCCCGCAAGAGTTCCAGCCGTGCACCGCGCCGGACGCCTTCTGCCTTGAGGCCAGCAAAGGCGCCCCAGCCAGACTCATCAGGCGCCCAACTCATTGATCGCTGTCGGCCCACCCATCCCGCTTCGATTCCCAGCCCGGGGGTCAGCCGTTTCCACCCGACGGCCTCGAGTTCTCCCATGAGCGCTTCCCCGGCCGCTCCACGGGAGGCATAGCGGCCGCTGCCGGACACGGACCACCAGCGTCCACTCCACCCGAGCGCGGGGCCGATGGTGACGTTCGCGCCCCGGAGCTCCCCTGCCTCACTCATCCCGGCGTCGAGGTGCAGGCTCACCTGTCCGGCCGCGGGAATCGCTACCCCGATCAGCATCGATACGGTGGAGAGCACACTGAATGCGGCGGAATCACCCGCCCACCTGGCACCAGCGGCACAGTGCTTCAGCCTCAGGGATGGCCTCATGGCTGGCTCATTGGCGGCTGTGGGTCGACCGGGTTCGGGGGGAAAGGGGCGACCCGTTCTCGCAGCAGCTCGAACTGGCGGTCCTCCCCACCGTGCAGGGCCACTGTCTGCACCGATTGCCAGGCGCGTTCCATCGGCACCCCGGCGGCCAGCAGATCGGCGAAGACGCCAAGCGGTACCGCGAGCGGTCGATCACCCTGCAGTCCCTGCAGGTCGTGCAGCTGGGTGACTGACGCGCCGAGGCGGAGCGCCTGCGCCCCGGCCAGAATGACCTCGTCTCCCACTCGAGTACCGAGAGCCCCCCGGGCGCGGGCCAGGTTGCCGAAAAGTGCCACGACTGCCGCCTCGATCCTGACGCCGTCGGCGCCTTTGCTCTCACCCTCAAGCGCCTTCTGGATCAGCGGCTCCGACGGCAGCCCCAGCGCCCGCGCGCTGTCGGTTAGGCGGGTGATCCGGAGGGCGAGCGGTTCGGGCAGACGCGCGGCGAGTCGCGGCTCCTGGGCCCAGGCGGATGGCCCGATACCAACCAGGAGTATCGTCAGCAGGATCACGACGGGAGGAATCCTCGCTCGGGTCCAGCGGATGTCGGAGCCGTCAGTCATCGCCTATCTGCTCACGGTAAGGATGGAGGTCGGCCGGTCAAAGTCGGGATCCGCCGCGGTGGATCTCCCCGGATCCGCCACCCAGTGCGCGCCATCCACCAGGAAGGTGTAGCGGTAGCGTCCCGGGCGGAGCCGCACTGTGGTGGACCAGCGTTGACCCCGGCGGGTGAGCATCGTGGCCTGCGGGTCCCAGTTGTTGAAGTCGCCAACCACAGCGACCTGGGTAGAGGCGTTGGTATCCAGGGTGAGCTCGATGGCCTGGGTCTTGTCCGCAGCCCTGGGTCGGTCGAAGGTGCCTTGACGCGCGAGCGCTGCGCCGATGAGGGTGAGCCCCGCGACGGCGGCGGCACACGCCAGGGTCCGGCGTATCCGGCGGACGCGGGGGGCGGGTCGAGGCTCGGCGGCGAGGGTCGCCAGGACGCGTTGCTCCAGCTCCGGCCCCAGGTCCACCGGCGCCCGCAGCGCGTTTGCGATCGACGCGATAATCGGATCGATCTCTTCAGGCACGGAAGACCTCCGCCAGTTCGGCCCGCAGCCGTTCGCCGGCGCGAGTCACCCGCATCTTGAGCGCCGAGACGCCGGAGCCGGTGAGCTCAGCCATCTCCTCGTAGCTCAGCCCCTCGACGTGGTGCAGCAGGAAGGCCTCGCGCTGATCCGTTTGCAGCAGTGCCATTGCCCGGTGAATCTCCTCCCGCCATTCGATCCCGGCGCTCGCATCGGGCGTGGCCGGAGCATCGACTGCCGCGAGGGCGTCGAGGCGTTCCAGTGGCCGACCCCGGCGGGCGTGCCGGGTGCGACAGCGATTGACCACGATCCGGAAGAGCCAGGCCCCGAAGCGCTCGGGCTCGGCGCACTGGCCCAGGGCGCGGTAGCCCCGCAGGAGCGCATCCTGCAGCGCCTCTTCGGCGTCCTCCCGATTGCCCAGCAGGAGCGTCGCATATCGCTCCAGCCGACGCCGATGGCGACGAAGGAGCTCTGCGTAGCTGGTGAGATCCCCCCGGAGGACCCGGGCAACGAGCTCTCCATCGCTCTGGCTCATAGAGTTGAGACCCCAGTCGGGGGGTGTCGGGTCACACGGATCCGTTTCAACTGTACGTCCGGATTGAAACGGTGACTCTAGGACGAACGAGAGGGTCTTTCTGTTGCACGCCCCTGCCGTCTGTCGGGCGCGCTCCCTAACACAGAGGTCATTATGCGGAGATGTTTCACTTTGGCGCTGGGCGCCGTGGCGGTGTTTGGCTGCGCGGATGGTGCCACGCCGACCGACATTGGCGCCGTCCGCGGTCGGGAAGCGGATGGTCGGGGCGTCCTGGCCGTGAGTGTCGTGAGCTTCCGGGCCTTTCCCGAGAGTAGCTACGTCAACGTGCGGGGTGCCCGGGTGCTGGTGTCGTTTGTGGACACCATTCCTTCCGACACAACGGGGATCCCGCCCGAGTCGCTCATGGTTGCTGGCATGCCGCTCGACCTGGTGGGGCGGCGGCCGATGCTCCTGGACAGCGTACCGGTGGATACGCTGCCACCTGACACCATCCCGACGGACACCATTCCCCCGGACACGAATCCTCCGCCGCCGCCGCCATCGCCCGGCTGCGGCCGGACGGGCGTGGTCGTGGCGCGCGGGCGCACCGATGAGCAGGGGAAGCTGGTGGTCTCCCGGCTCCGACCCGGCAAGTACGATCTGAAGATCATCCCGTCCGAGCGTTCTGGTCTGGGCACGGGCTTCTACTGCGGAGCGATCGTCTTCGATGATCGGACCTCGCCAGTGCTGGTGACGCTCTTTCCGGCGCCACCCGATTCCACCGGGCCCTGACCCGCCGGCAGCGATGTCGGCATGACGAAGAAGGCCCGCTCCCATCCGGGGCGGGCCACTGTGTTCGGGGGTCGGCGTGATACCGTCGGACCCCATCGGCCCGATCCCGCCGAGGTTGGGCAGGGCGATGCTGATTTGCGAAATTCAGCGGATACCGGCCAGGTGCATGGGCGCGCCGCGCTCATGGAATCTTCAGCTTTGCCCGCGCGGCCACCGCTCGCGGCCGCGCAGGGCATCCCTCCACATGATCGTTGACCAGCCCCATCGCCTGCATGAAGGCGTACATGGTGGTGGGCCCGACGAACTTCCAGCCCCGGTGCTTCAGATCCTTGGACAGCGCGATCGACTCCGGTGAGGTGGCGCTGCGCCGCAGCCACTCCTCTGTCACCTCGGGCGGCCGGGACTCGGGCGGCGGCTCAAAGCGCCAGAGATACGCGCCCAGCGAGCCCTGTTCCTGGACGAGCTCCCGCGCCCGCCTCGCGTTGTTGATCGCCGCCTCGATCTTGCCGCGGTGCCGCACGATCCCCGGGTCCTTGAGGAGGCGGTCCACCGATCTCGAGGTGAACCGCGCCACCTGGTCATGGTCGAAGTCCAGAAAAGCTCGTCGAAAATTCTCCCGCTTCCGGAGAATGGTCAGCCAGCTCAGGCCGGCCTGAAAACCCTCCAGGCAGATCTTTTCGAACAGCCGTTGGTCGTTGGTGACCGGGGTGCCCCATTCCATGTCATGGTACCGGAGGTACTCCTCCGACGGACCGGCCCACCAGCAGCGCCGGGAAAGGGGCGAAGCCAGCTGCGGTTGAAGTGAGCGAGCCGGCATGTGCGCTCCCTCCGGAGGAAAAACAGACGCGCCCACGGAAGCCGTGGGCGCGCTGGGTGTGCAGGTACCGATCACCGTCGCTACTGGAGGCGGATCCGCTCGATGTGGGTCACCTTTGCCCGGGCGTTGTAGACCCTGAGCGTGACGATCGCGCCCTTGCCCGCGGCGCGAAGCGCACTGCGCAGCTCAGTCTCGGTGCGGACCTGCTGACCTTCCACCGCAAGGATGATGTCCGGCCCGTTCTCGTCCGCGCCAGACAACTGCTGGTACGCAGGGCCGTTCGGATCAACCTCAGTGACCAGGAGTCCGCGCTGATCGGCGGTCAGTTCCAGGTCGCGTGCAATCGCGGTGCTCAGCGGCTGCACCGAGACGCCGAGTTCCTCGAAGCTGATGGCGTCTTCCGGCGCCGAGTCCTGCTTCTCGGTCTCCTCAGGCGCAGCCTCGTCGGTGTCCGCCTTCTGTTCGGTGAGCGCGACGGTGAAAGTCTTGCGCAGGCCGCCCTTGCGGGCGACTTCCACCTTCACACTCTCCCCGGGCCGCTTGAACCCGACCAGCTGCTGCAGCTGGGCGACGTAGTTGACCTGCTGCCCGTCGATCGTGACGATGACGTCGCCCGCCTCGAGACCGGCCCGCTGTGCTGGTGACTTGCCCCCCTCTGGGAAGCCGCCCACCACGACCCCGCGAATCTCCTTCAGGCCCACGTAGGCCGCATCATTCTCGGTGGCATCCTTGACCTCGATACCGAGCGCCGCACGCTGTACACGCCCGGTCGCCACCAGCTGGTTCATGACCTGGCGCACCAGGTTGATCGGGATCGCGAAGCCGTATCCGACGTTGTAGCCGGTTTCGCTGGCGATCGCGGAGTTGATGCCGACCACTTCGCCGCGGACGTTGATCAGCGG
>JANOFA010000871.1:0-1646 GCA_031413355.1 Gemmatimonadota bacterium
CCCCACACGGGATACCGGGCGAACACCGGATCGCTCAGCTCCACAACCCGGACAATTTGGTGATGCAAGCCGGCTGACCAGGCCGCCACCCCGGCCAGGAGCAACGCCGCGATAACCAGCGCCGCGCGCCGCAGCGACATGAACCCCTGATCCGCTTCGGTCAACTGACCTCCTCTGCATGGTCGCTCAACAGATTCGCAGCAGCTGGTCGACCGGCAGCAGGTCCACGATCCGGTTACCGCCCATGGCGGTCCTCAATACGACGTATCCGGGGTTGGAGGCGACAACTTCGCCGATCCTCACGGCGTCTGCCCCGAAGGGCGAGCAGGCCAAGCGGACGTTGCCGCAAGTGATGCGGTAGCTGACGCCGACTTTGTGGCGTAATGTCTGACCCGGCAAGGCAAGGCCGTGTGAAGTGAGTCTGAAGGAAGTGCACATGTTCCTCCACTCGCCTCGACTGGCCCCGGCGCTCCCCCTCCGCCGCATGGCCCTTTCTTCATCAATCCCTCACGCTGTGCTACAACGCTGTGGATTACGCTAGGTGTACACTCCTCGGGGAGTTCCCATGTTCCGCGAAGTTCAGGTGAATCCGGCGTTTGCAGCGCACTATCCCACGCTCGCCCTCGGCCGCTGGTACACCGCCGCGGCAGTTGCCGACCTCGTCAAGGGCACCCGAATCGTCCGGGAGGGGAGCGGGGCACAATTCGCCGACTGGATACTCCCGCCGGATCATTTTGTGTTCCGCGGTGGCAGCCCGCGTCGCGGCAACTGGATTGGCCTGCGGACCCGGCGCCTCGACCGTCATCCCCCCGTTTCGGTGGCTCCGTCGCGGTACCTGGATTCGGCGGTCCATCCGTCGCTTGCACCGGCTGGGGTGTGACCAGCGTTAGCCCATGATGCGCTAGTGATGGCCGCCGCGATGCAATGGGTCACCGAAGCCGTGGTGTGAGAAGGAGGCAATGAGATGGCTGTTCGCGCATCGACTCGACCCAAGCCATTCCTGAATCCCGAGTACTGCAAGGGCTGCCTGCGTTGCGTGGACGCCTGCCCCAAGGACTGCATCACCCAGGGTGAGCACATCCATCCCGGCACCGGTTATGTGCCGGTGGAACTCCACCTGGAGAACTGCAACGGCTGTCAGCTTTGCATGCAGGCCTGTCCCGAGCCGTTCGGGCTCCGGCGGGAGCCCGGCCCGGTGTCCCACGAGCATGGCGGGGACTTCGAGCTGGAGGACCCCAAGGATCTCTTCGGGGCAAAAGTGAGCACGGCGCCAAGGCCGGTGGACCGGCCCGGCACGGAGATTGAGCTTCCGGAAACGCGTCCGCTCGTGCTGAAGGGCACCTATGCCGCCGCCCTTGGTGGATTGTTGGCCGGCTGTCGCCACGTGTTCGGGTATCCCATCACCCCGTCCACCGAAGGCGCGGAGCTGATGGCCAAGGTGCTGCCGAAACTCGCCGGGGCGTTTGTGCAGGCGGTCAGTGAAGTGGCGGCCGTGAACATGATGTACGGCTGCGGCGGTGCGGGTCTGCCCTGCATGACCTTCACATCGAGTCCGGGGTTCAGCCTCATGCTGGAGGGTGTGAGTTACATGATCGGCGCGGAGGTTCCGGGCGTCTTCGTGAACATAATGCGGGGTGGGCCCGGGC
>JANOFA010000872.1:0-6936 GCA_031413355.1 Gemmatimonadota bacterium
TGGAATGGCGCGATCCCGTCACGCTGCGGTTTCGGCCGTCACGCCCGCTCTCCGCCGGGCAGAGCTACACCGTCACGATCGCCAACAGCTTCACGGCGATGGATGGCAGTCGGCTCGCGACGCCGTTCAGCTACAGTTTCAGTGTCACGGGGCCGACGCTGCTCACCGGATTGCCGGCGAACGAGAACGAGCAACCCCGCTTCCTGCAGTCCGACGCGACGTTCGATCTCCTCTATAGTTCTGCGGTCGGGCAGGGCGACTGGAAAACGCTGGCCTATCTCGACCTGGCGGAGTCGTGTGGCCGGACCGCCCGGGTGGCGCTGAAGGTCATCGGGCAGCGGCCGATCGGGGCGGATGATCCGTGGCAGTACGGTCAGGCGGGCGGGTACGATCGCGACCGGGATGCCGACAGCCTGCGCCGCGTGCTGACGCTGGCTCCGGAGCAGCCGTTGCCGCTCGACTGTCACGGGGCGCTCGTCGCGCAGACCGTCGTTGATCCGGAGAACACCAGGCCGTTCGCGCGCTGGGGCTTCGACACCTATGGTCCGTTCCGGTTCGAATCCGCCGACTGCAGCGGCGAAGGCAACTGTCCCACCGGCGGCGTGCACCTCACTTTCTCCACGCCGGTGAAGGGTGCGGAAATCCAGCGACATCTCACCATCCTCCCGGCCGCGGTGTTCACCGTGCCGGACACGACCGAAGAATCCAACAGCTGGTACCTCGAGACCCAGCTCACTCCTCACACGGCGTACGCCGTGATCGCCGATACCGGTCTGCGCGACATCTTCGGCCAGAGGCTGCAGGGAAACAACGCCGGCGGGTTTCGCACGACTGGTTATGCGCCACTGGTGGAGCATGAGTACGGCCGGATGACGGTCGAGCGTGCCGCCTTCCGGACTCTCGCGGTCAAGCATGTGAACGTGGACACGCTCACCGTCACGATCGCCCCGGTGCCGGACGCGCTCATTCCCGCGGCGCTGCAGTACAGCCGGTGGAATCAGGATGACAGCGCGCTCGCGCTGATCACCAAACGCGGTGTGACCCGGAAGGTGGCCGTGAGTGGTGCCCGCGACCGGGTGCGGCTCTACGGGGCCAAAGTGCCGCTCTACAACGCGCAGCGAACCGGCAGTCCGCTGCTGCAATTTGTCCGGGTGACGAGTCCAGCGCTGTCACCGGAATGGCAGGCCAACCAGCCGTGGGCGATCGTCCAGGTGACCGACCTCGCCGTGCACGGGAAGATCGGGATCGGCGATGGCGTGGTCTGGGTGACGGGCGTCAACGACGGGAAGCCCCGTGCCGGTGCGCTCGTGGCGCTGTATGACATGGAGGGCAACGTGCGTGCGCGCGGCCGGACCGACGCACAGGGACTCGCCTCACTCACCGGCTTCCGGCCTGATACCAGCTCCGAGTACTCCCACAACGGTCTCGAGGGGTATCTCATCGCCGCCCTCGGCAATGACCGCGCACTCACCACTATCAGCCAGTACGACGCCGACCTGAGCCCGTGGCGCTTCAATGCGCGGTCGGCGTACGGCGGCGATCGCTTTCCGCTTGCGGCGGCGGTTTTCACCGAGCGTGGCATCTACCGGCCGGGCGAGCCGCTCTACGCCAAGGCGATCGTCCGGAGCGGTACGCTCGGTACCCTGACGGTGCCGGCCCGCGGCGACAGCCTCAAATGGCTCTTCGCCGGTCGTGACGGCGGTGTACTCAAGGAGACCACCGTCGCCCTCTCCCGCTTTGGCACCTCGGACCAGCGGTTTACCCTGCCGGCCGATCTGCCGTTAGGCAGCTACGAGGTCCGGCTGCAGCAGCAGCGCAATGCCGCGTGGACCGATGTCGCCCGGACGTCCTACCGCGTCGCAGAGTATCGGCCACCGGAATTCCTGGTGGAGGCCAGCGCCGACAGCGGAACGCGCTTTCCCGGCGACTCGATCCGCGCCCGGGTGGAGGCACGCTACCTCTTCGGGGCGCCGATGGCGCGCGCCGGGGTGACCTGGATTGCGCGACAGACCAGCGTGGACTTCTGGTCGCTCGACATCCCTGGCACCGAGGGCTTCTACCTGGGCGAGAACGGCTGGTGGTGGGAGGAGGAGCGGGGCGGCAATGAGACTCAGGTGCTCGATCAGGGCAGCGACACACTGGATGCTCTGGGACGGATCAACCTGGGCGCGGCGCTGGTGGCACCGGTCAAGGGTCGGCCCGCGCGCGCCACGATCGAGGTGGGGGTGGTCGACGTGAACCGCCACGCGGCGGGGGCGTCGGCGTCGGTGATCGTGCATCCCGCTTCCTTTTATATAGGCGCCAAACCACTGGGAGAGTCCTACTTCTGGACTGCCGGCAAGGCGGCGTCCGTCGGGGTCATCGCGGTGCGCCCCGCTGGTGGACGCGTGGCCGGGGTGAAAGTGCGCGGCACGATTGTGCGGAAGGAGTGGCACCGGGTGCACCGCTCGCGCGGCGGGTATAGCGAGGTGTATGGCGAGTGGGTGTCGGACACCGTAGGCCGGTGCGACGTCGTGAGCGCCGCCACACCTGCCGACTGTCGCTTCACGCCGCCCGCCGGCGGGACCTATGAGCTGACCTTCACCGCAGCGGACGAAGCCGCCCGGCCGGTCAGTACCAGTCTCAGCCGGTGGGCGACGGGCAGCGACTGGGTCCCGTGGAACGATGCGAGCCAGTTCAAGATGGATCTCATTCCCGATCGCAGCCGCTACAGCGTGGGCGACACCGCGACGGTGCTGGTGGCGTCGCCGTTCACCGACGCCGAGGCGTGGATCACGATCGAGCGCGAGGGGCTGATCGAGCAACGCCGGATGCGCCTGACCTCCGGTTCGACGACCCTCAAGTTCCCGGTGAAGGAATCGTGGGCGCCGAATGTCTTCGTCTCTGTGATGGTGACTCGTGGCCGTAGCGCGCAGCCTGGCGCCCTCGACGATCCGGGCCGTCCGACGATTCGCGTGGGGTACAGCGAACTCCGGGTAACGCCCGAGGTGAAGCGACTCACCGTGACGGTGGATCCACTGCTCAAGGAGTACCGTCCCGGCGACACCGCGCGGGTCCGCGTGGCGCTGACCGATGTCGCCGGCAAGGCGCAGCGCGGCGAGGTGACGCTGTGGGCGGTGGATGAAGGGGTGCTGGCGCTGACCGGCTACCAGACGCCCGATCCCATCGACCTGCTCTACGCGCCGCGCGGCCTCGGCCTCCGGCTCGCCAGCAACCTGACCTCCGTCGCACCGCAGGTGCCCGAGGGAGAGAAGGGTGCCCGCGCGCCCGGCGGTGGTGGCGGACGGGGTGACAGCGACATCCTGCGCTTCCGCTTCAAGACGACGGCCTTTTTCCTCGGCAGCGTGGTCACGGACTCGAACGGTATCGCCACCGCCAGGGCAAAGTTGCCCGACAACCTCACCACCTTTCGCATCATGGCGGTGGCGGTGACGGCGAACGACCGCTACGGAAAGGGCCAGTCGCCGATGCTGGTGACGCGGCCGCTCGTGGCACGACCCGCACTCCCGCGCTTCCTGCGTGAGGGCGACAGCTTCCGCGCCGGTGTCGTGGTCAACCAGCGTGCGGGTGGCACGCCGGAAGTACAGGTGCAGGCGGAGGCCACAGGCACCGAGCTTGCCAGCGCAGCATCGCAGAACGCGAAACTGGAAGCCGGCCGTGGTCGGGAAGTACGGTTCGACTTCCGCCAGCCGGGCAATGGACCGCTCGGTCAGGCCGACAGCGCCACCTTCCGCTTCCGGGTAAGCGGCGCCGGAGATGCCGACGCGGTGCAGTCACGGCTCGCCATCAAGCCGGCCTACCGGCCGAGGGCATGGACGGTCTCTGGAGTGCTGACGGATACCGCAACCGCGGACATGCTGTTGCCGGACGGGCTCGACCCCGATCGCTCGCGCCTGGTGCTCACCTCTGGCAGTTCTCCCCTGAGCTACATCAAGGGCCTCGCGTGGCAACTCCGGGTCTATCCCTATTACTGCACCGAGCAGGCCTCGAGTGCGGTGCTGCCGATCATCGCATTGTATCAGGCCCAGAAGAGCCTCAAGGGGGTGACGCTGCTCTCCGGCAACCCGAAGCGGGAGATCGAGACAGCAGTCGGGCTGCTGACTCGGAGACAACGGCCCGATGGCGGCATCGGCTACTGGGACAGTGGGGACTGGACCACGCCGTGGCTCTCGGCCTACGCCGGTCACGCGCTGCTCGAAGCGAAGTCTGCCGGCATCGTGGTGAATGATTCGGTGCTGGCGCATCTCGCCGACTATCTGCGGACCCAGCTCAATGATCCGGCCCCGATCCGCGCCCCGGTGGTGCCCTGGTACGAGAGCGTGGAGGGCCGACTCGCCGACCAGGTCGCGGCCGCCGATTTCCTCAGCCGCTATGGCAAGTCGGAGATCGCGGCGGAGAACGAATTGCTGCGGAACGCCGCCCAGCTCTCATGGGAGGATCGGGTCCGGCTGGCCGAGGTGCTGGCGCGCCGCAAGGCGTTCCGCGCTGCGCGGACTTTGCTGCAGCCGGCGTGGAAGTCAGTCACGGTGGAGGGCCGGCGCGCGACGGTGCCTGAGGTGGCGTTGCTCCGGACCCACTACTTCGAGTCGAGGGTGCGTCCCATCGCCCGCCTGCTCAGCGCCACGCTCGCTGTCGATTCCGCGAATGCACTGATCGGACCGCTGGTGGAAACGCTGGTGCAGCAGGGCCGGGCCGGCGTCCTTTCGCCGTGGAACACCCAGGATTATGCCTCGGCGGTCACCGCCCTGACCGCGTTCGACAAGCGGATGCGCGCCGGCGCCGGTCGGGCCTTCACGGTGCAGAGCGGTGGGCGGACACTCTTCACTGTGCCGGAAGTGCCGGGCCTCACCGCGCGGCTGACGATTCGGGATTCAAGTACCACGCTCAGCGGATTGCTCGCAAGAGCGGGTGATGGCCAGGCCCGCCTGCGGCTCGCGCTGGCGGCGGAAGGCACCGGCTCGCCGATCTACTACTACCTGACGGTCACCGAGGTCCCGCAGCAGCGACCGGTCAATCCCGAGGACCAGGGCATCCGGGTTGAGCGGTGGTATGAACGGTACGACAAGGATTCCCCGATTGTCAGCATCGCAGAAGGGGAGCTGGTGCGCGTCCGCCTTCGGGTGACGGTGCCGGTGGATCGGGAGTTCGTGGTCATTGACGACGCGCTCCCCGCAGGCCTGGAAGCAGTGGACCTGAGCCTGCGCACGGCCAGCCTGGTCCCCGGCCCTGGCCGGGATCAGGTCCAGAGTTTTTCCACACCGGAGTCGGCGGAGTCGGAGGAGTCGAACGCGACGGGCGACCGGTGGTACTACGGCCGGTGGGACAGCGGCTGGTGGACGCCGTTCGATCACAGGGAAATCCGCGATGATCGGGTGGTGTACTCGGCGACGGTGCTGTGGCAGGGCACCTACTCCATGACCTATCTGGCGCGCGCGACGACGCCCGGGGTGTTCATCCGGCCTCCGGCCCATGCCGAGGAGATGTACAATCCGGCGGTCTATGGGCGGAGCGACGGTGGGGTGTTTACGGTGGAGCGGCGATAGGCGATAGGCGATAGGCGGTAGGCGGTAGGCGGTAGGCGATAGGGAGTAGGGAGTGGGGAGTAGCGAACTGATCGCCGTGGGCCAATGGCCAACGGCCAACGGCTAACGGCCATGCAACGCTTCGTCCGCCGGACCCTGATGTGCTTCGCGACATCCATCGTCGCGGTCACGGCCTGGATCGCGTGGCCGCTCTCCGATGGGCTGCTCGCCCCGGAGCGGGCCCAGAGTCTCACGCTGACCGACCGGCATGGCGTGGCGCTCCGCAGCACCCGCGCCGGAGATGGCAGCCTGACCAGATGGGTCTCCCTCGCCGCTGTTGATCCCGATCTTCCCCGTGCCTTTGTCGCGGTGGAAGACCGGCGCTTCCATCAGCACCATGGCATCGATCTGCGCGCGGTGGCTCGCGCAGTGCGCGATAACCTCGCCGCGCGCCGAGTCGTCTCCGGTGCCTCGACGATCACGATGCAGCTCGCCCGGCTGGTCCACCCTGTCGGCCGTGGCTGGAGTGATAAGCTGGTTCAGTCGCTCTGGGCGCTGCGCCTCGAAGTCCACCTCTCCAAGTCAGCCATTCTCGAGCAGTACCTCAATCGTGTTCCGCTGGGGCAGGGCGCCATCGGCGTCGGCGCGGCCATGCAACTGTACTTTGGCGCGTCGGCTGAGCAGGCCAGTCTGGGCCAGGCGGCGCTGCTTGCCGCGCTCGCGCGCGCGCCGTCCAGCCAGAATCCGCTGGTGGATGCGGCGCGTGCTCGGCTGCGCCGATCAGTCGGTCTCGCGGCGCTGCACTCGCAGGGTTACGCCACTCAGGAGGAAGTGCTGCGTGCCGGACTCGAGCCCCTCGTGTCGGCGGGCGCTGGTCGTCCGTTCCTCGCGCCCCACTTCACCAGTCGCTTGTTGCAGGAGGCGGAGCAGGGTGGGCGCCTGCTCAGCGGCACGTGGCGTACTTCACTCGATCTCGATCTGCAGATCGAACTGGAAGGCGAAGTGCGCCAGACCGTCGAGCTGCTGGCGGACCGCGGCGGCAGACAGGCGGCGGTGGTGGCGCTCGACAACCGCTCGGGTGAGATCCTGGCCTGGGTCGGATCGCCCGATTTCTGGGCCGATACCGCCGGCCAGGTCGACATGGTGATCAGCCCGCGGCAACCGGGCTCAGCGCTCAAGCCGTTTCTCTATGCCATGGGCTTCGATCGCGGCATCACCGCCGCGACCGTGCTCGCCGATGTCGCGAAGACCTACCAGACCGCGGGCGGACCCTATCACCCGCGCAACTACGATCGGGAATATCACGGCCCGGTCCGTGCGCGTGAGGCGCTGGCGAACAGTTACAACGTGCCTGCCGTCGAGCTGGCCGATCGGATCGGGTACGCCTCACTGCTGCGCGGCCTGCAGCAGGCTG
>JANOFA010000873.1:0-2002 GCA_031413355.1 Gemmatimonadota bacterium
CGTCAAGCGTGAACCGCTGGAGGCGCGCAACCAGTCTCGCAACAGCAAGTACCTTCGCGCCTACCGCCTACCGCCTACCGCCTACCGCCTACCGCCTGCTCCCTGCCACCCGCCACCTACTCCCCCACCGGCGCATACACATCGGTATACAGCTCACCTGGCTCCGGGTCAGGACTCTGTTCCGCGAACTCATACGCGTCCAGCACTTCGGCCAGGACGTCCTCGTTCATCTTCTCGATGCCGGCCTCATCAATGATGCCTTCCGCCTTGAGCCGCTCGCTCCACAGCAGGATCGGGTCACGCAGCCGGTGGGCTTCGACCTCCTCCTTGGTGCGATAATGCCCATGAATCGGGTCCGACATCGAGTGCCCGACGAATCGATAGGTGCGGATCTCGAGTAGCGTCGGCTGGGAGGGTCGACGGGCGCGGACAACCGCCCGCTCCATTGCGGTCATCACCTCCCCGAGATCCTGCCCGTCCACCACTTCGCGCGTCATGTCATACGATGCTCCGCGCTCGGCGATGTTCCATGTTGCCGTGGCCCGATCCAGGGCGGTGCCCATGCCGTAGCGATTGTTCTCGCAGATGAAGATGCAGGGCAGCTTCCAGATCCCGGCCATGTTGAGCGCCTCGTGGAACGCGCCGTTGTTCACGGCCGCTTCGCCGAAGAAGCAGATGGCGACCTGACTGGTCTGGCGGTACTTGATCGCGAAGCCGAGCCCTGCCGTCAGGGGAATGTGGCCCCCGACGATGCCGTGGCCGCCGAGGAATCCGCGCGACGCATCGAACAGATGCATCGAGCCGCCCTTGCCACCGGAGGAGCCCGTCGCCTTGCCGAACAGCTCAGCCATTACCGTCCGGGCCGACATCCCCCGCGCCAGCGCCTGGCCGTGATCGCGGTAGGTGGTGGTGATATAGTCGTCCGCACCGAGCTGCGAGATGCAGCCGACACCGACCGCCTCCTGCCCGATGTAGAGATGGCAGAAGCCTCCGATCTTGCCCAGGCTGTAGGCCTCACCGGCCTTCTCCTCGAACCGGCGGATGAGCAGCATCTGCCGCAGGTAGCCGCGGTACTTTTCCGCCAGCTTGGTATCAATGCGTTTTGCCGACTTAGTCGTGGCCATACGAGTCCTCGAAAGTGGCTGCTGGCCAGCTCCGTGTGGCCGATGAAGGCCGCGGCCGGACGGTCAGGGGCCAATGGCTAACGGCCAACGGCCGCCGTCGCTTGTTCCCATGCATGATAGCTCGAGCGTGTCAACGGACTGGCCTGCACATGGGTGAATCCCATCGCCAGACCGGCGTCGCGCAGCTCATCGAACTCCGACGGCGTGTAGTATCGCGCGACCGGCAGGTGACTCGGCGACGGCCGCAGGTACTGGCCAAGCGTAAGGATGTTCACATCACTCTGTCGCAGGTCGCGCATGCTGGTGAGGACTTCGTCCCACTCCTCGCCCATCCCAAGAATGATCCCCGACTTGGTGAGGGCGCTGGGCGCGAGCCGCCTGGCAGCGGCCAGCAGAGCCAGGGCCCGATCATACCGGCCACCGGGCCGGGCCAGTCGGTACAGCCGCTCGCAGGTCTCGAGATTGTGATTGAGAATTGTCGGCCGGACATCCACCACAATCTGTAATGCCGTCTCGGACCCCTTGAAGTCGGGAATCAGGACCTCGACGGTGGTTTCGGGCAGCCGGGCGCGGATCTCGGTAATGCAGCCGGCAAAGGCTTCAGCGCCGCCGTTGGGCAGGTCGTCCCGGTCGACCGAAGTGATGACGACGTGCTTGAGCGCCATCCGGGCGACCGCCTCGGCGAGGCGTACCGGCTCGATCGGGTCGAATGGTGCGGGCGTCCCATGGGCGACGGCGCAGTAGGCGCAGTTCCGGGTGCAGACGTCGCCCAGGATCATGAAGGTGGCCGCCTGATGCTCCCAGCACTCCCCGATGTTGGGGCAGCGGGCCTCCTCGCAGACCGTGTGCAGCCCCAGTTCCCGCATCATCCCGCGAAT
>JANOFA010000874.1:0-2730 GCA_031413355.1 Gemmatimonadota bacterium
CGGCATCGGTGTCGCTGTGCCGAGTCCGGTGGATATCCGATACCCCGATCGGCTCTCTGCGGTCGCACTCCCGGCGTGGCTGGGACGAAACTGGCACAAGGAGCTCGTGGCCCAGTTCAACGTGCCGGTGCTGGTGGACAACGACGCCAATCTCGGCGCGCTGGCGGAACACTGGTGGGGCGCCGGACGAGGTCTGGACGATTTTGCCTACATCAAGATGGCAACCGGCATCGGATTGGGGCTTTTTGTCGGGGGCAGGGTCTATCGCGGCGCGAGCGGAGTGGCAGGAGAAATCGGCCACCTGATCATCGATCCCAGAGGGGAGCAGTGTAACTGCGGGAATCGGGGGTGCCTGACGACCTTCGTCGGCACCCATGCCCTTGTGGCCCACGCGAGGAAGCTGCTTCCGGACTTTCCCGAGAGTGTGCTCCAGGGCGCCGAGCTGACCATCACCGCCATTGAGGATGCGGCTCTCGCGGACGACCCCCTTGCCCTGCAGGTGGCACGCACGGCGGCGGAGTACCTCGGGACCGCGGTGGCCGGCCTGCTCAACCTGATGAATCCCTCCGGCGTGATCCTCGGCGGTGGATTCACCCGGCTCGAGGAGCGCCTGATCGGACCGCTCAGGGAGACGGTGCACCGGCGCACCTTCGTGGGCTCGCTGGCTGCCTCGGGGATCCGGACCAGCCAGCTGGGACCGCGTGATATCGCCATCGGGGCCGCGACGATGGTTCTCGATGCCGCCCTGACCGATCCGATCCTGTTTCCAACCGCTCGAGCGCGGTAGTCACCCTTTCACCCAACGGGCCATGAAGCGACACATCCTGATCCTAGCGGCGGCGGTGGCCGGCCTGCACAGCTGCCTCAGCGAACCCCAGGCATTCTCGAATCCGACCCTGGTCTGGGAGGACAACTTCGACGGACCCCAGGGTCAGCTCCCCGATCCCGCCAACTGGCAGTTCGACCTGGGGACAGACTGGGGCAATCAGGAACTTCAGTGCTACACCGACCGGGCGACCAATGCCTCGCTCGACGGCGCCAGCAATCTGGTGATCACGGCCCGTGCGGAGTCCTATTCCGGGCCTGCGGCAGGGATCGGTGGCGTTCCCTGTACAGCGACCGGCTATACCTCGGCCCGGCTGAACACGGCGGGCCTGCACCAGCAGGAGCAAGGCCGGTTCGAGGCGCGGATCAAGATCCCGACCAGCACCGGCATGTGGCCGGCCTTCTGGATGCTCGGCGCCAACCTCCCCAGTGTGGGCTGGCCCAGGGCGGGCGAGATCGACATCATGGAGAACCTCGGCCGGACTCCCAGCTCGGTGGTCGGCAGCCTGCACGGCCCCGGCTACTCCGGCGCGAACCCCGTGACCCGGCGTTACGATCTGGTGGGGAGCCGCTTCGACGCCGACTTCCACACCTTCGCCGTGGAGTGGAGCTCGGACCGTATCAACTGGTTCGTGGACAGCACGCTGTATCAGTCCATCAAGAAGAGTTACACCCCGGGGGACTGGGTATTTGATCATCCTTTCTACCTGATCCTCAACCTGGCGGTCGGTGGCGGTCCGCCAGGCCCGCCGACCGGCACGGTCTTCCCGCAGCAGATGGTGGTTGACTGGGTCCGGGTGTACAAGGAATGAGCCTCCGCTCCCGCCTCAGCTCGGTGGCCCGGCTGGCGGTCGCGGCCTGGCACTCGCGGATCCCGCCCACGGAGGGTGGCGGGGGCCAAGCCCATTACGAGACGGCGCCGGCAGACCGCATTTCGTTCCCGAAGAAGGTGGCCTACGGGATGGGCGCGTTTGTAAACAACCTGCTGGCGGCGGCCATCGGCGGCATGATCGTCATCCTCAACCTCGGGCTGGGGATGAACCCGGCGCTGGTCGGCCTGCTCGGGGCCATTCCCCGGGTCACTGATGCGCTGATCGATCCGCTGATGGGCTACATCTCGGACAATACCCGGTCGCGATGGGGGCGTCGCCGTCCATACATCTTTGTCGGCGCCATCCTCTGCGGAATCACCTACGTCATTCTCTGGCACCTGCCGCCCGGGCGGAGCGAGAGTTTCTACGTCTGGTACTTCCTGGGCTTTTCGATGCTGTTCTATGTGGCGTACACCATTTTCGCCGCGCCCTGGGTCGCCCTGGGCTACGAACTGACCCCGGACTACCACGAGCGCACCCGGCTCATGGGGGTCCAGAATTTCATCGGTCAGCTCGCGTATGTGGTGTCGCCCTGGTTTCTCTGGATCATGACCAACAAGTCCTGGTTCCCCGATCCGGCGACCGGGGCACGCGGGTTGTCGATCGGTATCGCCATCGTGACCGTCGGCGTCGGGATACTTCCGGCGATCTTCCTGCGGGAGCGATTCAAGCACATCGCGGAGGCGGAAAAGTCCGGGGTCGCCCGTGAGTCGGGCGCGGCAGCGCTGCGCCGGAACCTGGCTGAGTTCTTTCACGGATTCGCCACCACGCTCCGCTCGAAGCCGTTTCGCAAGCTGTGCACCGCGACCTTTCTGGTGTTCAACGGCTTCATCATGATCTCGTCGTTCCAGCTCTACGTGATCATCTATTACGTCTTCCAGGGCGACAAGGAACTGGGAGCGAAGTACGCCGGCTACGCCGGCACGCTCGGCGCCGTCTCCACCTTCGGGGTGATCTACTTCATCACCTGGCTCGGCTGCAGGATCGGCAAGCGGCGCGCCTTCATGGTCTCGACCTCGATCTCGATCCTCGG
>JANOFA010000875.1:0-1624 GCA_031413355.1 Gemmatimonadota bacterium
CCACCGGTGAGGTGATGACCGAAGTGCGGAAGCAGATCGCGCAGGTGCAGCTGCCACCCGGCGTCCGGATTACCGAGGGTGGCGACTCCGAACAGCAGAGCGAGGTGTTCGGCAACATCTTCGTCGCGCTGGGCGTGGCGGTGATGCTCATGTACCTGATCCTGGTGATGCAGTTCGGTTCGTTCCTCGATCCGCTGGCCATCCTGCTCTCGCTGCCGCTCTCGCTCATCGGCGTCATGCTCGGCCTCGCCATCACCGGCATGACGATCAACATCATGAGCATGATCGGCATCATCCTGCTGATGGGCATCGTCGCCAAGAACGCGATCCTGCTGATCGACTTCGCCAAGTGGGCACGGGAAAAGGACGGACTGCCGCTCCGCGAAGCGCTGATCCAGGCCGGCGCCATCCGCCTGCGGCCCATCCTGATGACCACCTTCGCGCTGATCGCCGGCATGATCCCGGTCGCCTTGGGCGGGGGCGAGGGCGCCCAGTTCCGGGCCCCGCTCGGCGTGGCGGTCATCGGCGGCGTCATCACGTCGACGCTGCTCACGCTGATCGCGATTCCGACATTCTACGAAATCCTCGATGGGCTGCGCGAGCGGATGATGCACGGCAGTCGCAACCTCTTCGGCGGCAAGGCGGTGCGCCAGGCGATCGCCGCGGCCACCGGGGAGCATAACGTCGGCCCCTAGCCGGGCCGTCCGCCAGCGCCACGCTCGCCTCACCCGACGCCCCCTTTCCGCTTTAGCGGAGAGGGGGCGTTCGCATCCCCGCCGCGCGCGCTCGGTGCGGGGGAACACCACGGTGACGCCGGGCGTTCACTTTCGCCGGGGGAGAGTGGACCGGAGGGTGGCCCACCAGTTGCCTTTCTCCCGGGGGACAGCGGTGGCACGGCGACCAGCGAGGGCGGAAGTCGCCCTCTGCACCCACGCGGCAAGCTGTTGGCAGTGCAGCAGTTGACCCGGTGGTTCCGGGGCTCATGGGGAGACAGATGGACGGGAATCAGGCAGGTCGGGCAGGCGCCGGACGGTTGGTACGGGTTGTGGCAGTGTTGGGTGCGGGGGCCGCGATGTTGGGCGCGCACTACAGGGAGTATCGGGCGGGGACGCCGCATGTCCGCGAGGCCGCCAACCTGCTGGCGGGTCATCCGACCGCCGTCACATCGTTCGGCTGGAGCCGCACGCGGCAGTTCCACCTGGTGCCGGCGGAGTCGTGGGGGCGGTACGCCGCGCTCGATTCCACCGAACGGCAGATCATCCACAAGCTGAACCGGATCGACGCAGACCACATGCGCCGTCGGTGGCTGGTGGTGCCCGACTCATTCGACACGGAGCTCAGCTACAGCCCGCTGCCGACCTCACTCCCCGCCCTCGCCACCGTCCCAAAGTTCATTCTCGTCTCGCGCCAGATGCAGGCCTTCGGCGCTTACGAGCAGGGTGTCCTGGTGCGGTGGGGCCCGACCAGCACCGGCAAGCGGACGACCCCGACCGACAGCGGCCTCTTCTTCACCAACTGGAAATCACGCCAGGCCATCAGCACCGACGACCCGAGCTGGCTGCTCGACTGGTATGTCAATTTCGTCGCGCTCAAGGGCATCGCGTTCCATCAGTATGACCTCCCC
>JANOFA010000876.1:0-2501 GCA_031413355.1 Gemmatimonadota bacterium
GGCGGGGCCGAGCGATGGGCGATGGTGCTCCGTCCCGCCCCGCAGTCACCGCGGGATTCGGTCACCGAAGCGCAGAGGCACCCTCCAGCTCTCGCGGTGGCCCAGCTGCCGTCGACGGCCGAATCAATGCCCTGCCGCACCTGGCTCGACCAGTCGCTCGACGCCGTCGCGGCCGACCGGCTGGAAGACGCCTCCAATCTGCTGATCGAAGCCGGGCGCTTCTGTCCCGGCGAGCCCATGGTGCTGCGCGAACTGGCCGGGGTCCGTTTCAAGCAGGGCCGACTGATCGAAGCCGCGCGGCTGTCCGGCCAGTATCTGGTGCGGATGCCGGAAGATCAGCAAGGCTGGCAGCTCCTGGCCGCGAGCCAATACCTCTCCGGTGATCGAGAGAGCGCGCTCCGGGCCTGGAATCAGATCGACCGGCCCATCGTGGACCTGATCAGGATCGACGGCATTCGCCGGGTGCGGTTCGGGATAATCGCCGACGCGATGGCGCTGCCGCACGGAACTTTACTCACACCCAGCCGCCTGGCGCTCGCCCGTCGACGCATCGCCGATCTGCCCGCCTTGCGGAGATCCGCTGTGGAGTATCAACCCGTGGCCGGGGGACGTGTGGAGGTGCGCGCCGTGGTGACCGAGCGGCCGGTCGTGGGAACTGCATGGCGCTTGCTCGCGGCCGGGGCGCTCCGCGCGGTCATGAAGAATGAGTTCGCAATCTCGATCGCTTCACCAACCGGCGCAGGAGAGCTCTGGACCGGAGACTGGCGATGGGTGCACGCCTACCCGCGAGTCGCGATTCGAGTCAACCTGCCGGTCCGGCTGGGCATGAGCGGGGTGGTCACTGTGGGGGGAACATGGGAGCGATTCCGCTTCGCGCTCGATACCGCGCGAACCGGGGTATTCGAGGAAAGCCGGCGTTCCGGCAGTGTGGCCTTCGGCGGCTGGATCCACCCCGCAATGCGTCCCTTCATCGGCCTCGGATTCGAACGGTGGTCGGGGGCGCGCGAGTACCTGGCCGCCACAGCTGGCATGGAACTCCGCGTTGCCCGCGACCGCTTCGTGCTCACCACGACCGTGGAGCGCGGCCAGACGATGACGACCTATCCCTCGTACACCCTGGGCCATCTCAGGACGATGTGGGCATCTTCGAGCGGCATTCGCCGCTCGACCTGGTCCGCACGTCTGGGGATCGACCTGGCAAGCCGCCGGGCGCCGCTCGGTGTCTGGCCGGCGGCGAGCACAAATCTTTCGCGGGCCATTCCGCTCCGGGCGCATTCCCGGATCAGCAACGACCTGCTCCAGGGCGAGACCACGGGCCGGAGCATCCTCCACGGCGGGCTCTCCGGCGACCATCCCGTCTATCGCGCCGGACCATTCACGCTGGCCGCCGGCATCTTCCTCGATGGAGCGGAAGTCCTGGGCCCCGCCGATGGCTCGGGGCGGGACCGGCTCTTTCTCGATGCTGGTGGCGGAATTCGTATCGGGATCCAGGACGGGCTGCTCGGCACGCTGCGGGTCGATCTGGCGACCGGGCTGACGGATCATCGTTCGGCGCTGACCGTCGGCCTGCATCAGAGCTGGCCACCATTCCGAGAAACCAGCCGATGAACTGGAGGGATCGCCCGATGACCGTCCGAGACACGCCCAGTACGCAGCATCCCGACGGCGCGCGGGGGGTGGAGGGGAAGCCGACAGAAGAAGCCGGCCTGCGCCATCCCGGCGAGGAAACGGATCGTCCCGCGACCCCGGCCCTCGAGGGTGGCCCACCGCTCCCCGAGGAGCTGACGGGGCGAGCCAGCGGAACCAGCGAGGACCTGACCGCCCTGTTCGACAACAGATCCAGCGCGCATCTGGCCGACGGATTCCGCGGTGGCAGCGCCGACGACGCGCCGCCGCAAGACCAGGAGGATGGGTCTGGCGAGACCGGGAGCGACAGCCCGTGATCCTGCATACCGCACAGCCGCTCGCGCCATGGGGTGGGCGGTCGCGGCTCCCGGAGCGAAGCCACCGGGGGGACCGATGGCGAACCATTGTCTGCGCGCACGTTATCGGCCCGCGAAGAGCCGTCAGGCAGCGATTTGTCCGATGAATCGCGAGTCAGGCGAGCGCCGCCACGAGCGCCGCCAGCGCCTGCCCACGGTGGCTCACCGTCTCCTTCTCCTCGATGCTTGCTTCCCCAAAACTCTTTCCCAGCGCATCACAAAAGAAGTACGGATCGTAGCCGAAGCCACCCTGCCCGGCAGGCGCCTCGAGAATGCGTCCGGCACAACATCCCTCAAACGCCGCCGGCACCGCGGCTGGTGTACGCAGGTAGACCAGGACGCACCGGTACCGCGCCCGGCGCTTCGGTTCGGGGGCGCCACGAAGCCGTCGCACCAGCTCGGCGTTGTTGGCCGCATCAACCTGCGCCACCGTCCCTGTCGCGCCGGCCCACCGCTTGGAGCGCACTCCTGGCTCGCCGCCGAGATAGAAGATTTCCAGCCCGGAATCGTCGGCGATGG
>JANOFA010000877.1:0-1836 GCA_031413355.1 Gemmatimonadota bacterium
GCCCGCATCCCGATGGCAACCCTGGCGGCGATCCTCGTCGTCGTCAGTTACAACATGAGTGAATGGCGCCGCTTCCGCGGCGAGCTCCGGGCGCCCAAAAGCGATGTCGCAGTCCTGCTGGTGACCTTCCTGCTCACGGTGCTGGTGGACCTGGCGGTCGCGGTGCAGGTGGGGATGGTGCTGGCCGCGTTCCTGTTCATGAGGCGGATGTCGGAGGTGACCAACGTCAGTCTGATCTCCGGCCAGTTCACCGACGCGGACGAGCCGGCTGATCCGGATGCGGTCGCACTGCGAGCCGTACCCGCGGAGGTGGATGTCTATGAAATCGACGGGCCGTGCTTCTTCGGGGCGGCCGAGTCATTCAAATCGGTGGTGTCATCGGTGGCCAAGCGGCCCCGCGTCCTTGTCATCCGGCTTCGGCGAGTGCCGTCGATCGATTCCACCGGACTCGCGGCGCTGCGGGATCTCGTGCTGCGGAGTCGGCGGGAGGGCAGCCTGGTGATTCTGTCGGAGGTGCAGGCTCAGCCGGAGCTGGCATTGGCGAATTCCGGATTGTTTCGGGAGCTGGGAGAGGTCAACGTCGCCGACACGCTTGATGCGGCTCTGCGGCGCGCCGAGGTGTACCTGGCGGACGACGGCGCGGCGCCACACTGACCTGCCGCGCCGAGATAGAAGCGTGACCTGCGGCCCGGCCGGTGCTCAGGGGGCGATGATCACGAAAATGCCGTCCTCGCCACCGCCGCCGTAGGTCGCTCCGGCGGCATTGATGGTGTGGAAATCAGTGCTGCGAGTGATCCCCCCGATATACCAGGTGCCCGAGGGTCCCCGGGCGACGCTGCGTCCCTCGTCAACCGCCGATCCGCCCAGCCGGACCCCGCCGAAATCCTCGGAAAAGTCGGCGCTCACCCGGGCGGTGTAGGCATCCGATCCTCCGCCACCGGCGATTCCAACAACCCCCGGAATCGAGACGGACGTGGTACTTCCGGAGACGTACACCGTGTCCCCGGGACCGACGGTGACGCCTTGAAAGCTGTCGCTACCGGAACCACCGTAGTATGTGCTGTTCAGCATCGTACCGGTCGGCGAATACCGGGCGAACAACCCATCGGAGCCACCGCCGAGCCCGCTCCGCAGCGCGGGGCCGATCTGGGGCAGATCGCCGGACGAGGTCGACGCGGCGACAATGACGTTGCCGTGCGAATCCACGGCGAGGTCGTGGGTTTCCGTATTGTCATTTCCGTTCCCACCGAGGTAGGTCCCCCACCGCAGCGTGCCGCCGTCGGCGGACATCACCCCGACGTACAGATCCTGCAATCCGCCCTGGTAGCCGGGCTGTGCGGCCTGAACGGTCGGCACATTCGTGGAACGGGTGGTCATGACAAAAGCGGCATCACCGTTGGGCAGGGCCCGAACCGATGGGCCGTCGCCGTCAAGCAGGGTACCGCCGAGATAGGTGCAGTTGAGCACCTGGCTGCCGTCGGCCGACACTCTGGTCAGCGACAGATCCTGGCCGCCGGCCCGGTTACGCTGATAGGTATTCGGCTGAAACCACCCGGCAGGATAGTCGGCCGAGACCCAGGAAGCGGCGAAGACGTTGCCGTTGCCATCCACATCGATGTCGCGAATCGCACCGCCGTCGGTGGCCCCGAGGTAGCTGCACCAGATGGTCGCCGCGGTCGTACTGTTCAACTTGCAAATGAAGCCGTCCTGCTCGCCATACGGATTGGGACCAGGGGCTGTGCCGCCCGCAAAGGTGGTCTGAAACGCACCCACCGTGACCGGGAAGCCCGCGCTCGCGCGGCCGCCCAGCACGATCTGTCCCTGGTTGTCGATCTC
>JANOFA010000878.1:0-3286 GCA_031413355.1 Gemmatimonadota bacterium
CGCAAAAACCTCATCATCGGCGTGGAGGAAAGGAACACGGGCAACGTTTCACTCGGCGCCGGCTTCAGTTCCGTGGATGCCATCGTCGGCTATGTCGAATTCACCCAGGGCAACTTCGACCTCGGCGCTCGCGGTGGAGCGAGAGGGGCGGGGCCTCGCCCGACAACTCATGGAAGCAGCGGAGGATTGGGCTCGTTCCCTCGGGTGCCGCCGAATCGGCTTGAGTGTCTGGTTCCAGAACGTCCGGGCGCGCGGGTTGTATGAGCGACTGGGGTATCAGCCGGAGACGATTCATCTCCTGAAGGAGCTCTAGCTAGGGCGTGAGCCAGCGGTCGCGATGTTCCGCGACGAAGTCGTCGTCAGTGAGCCCGGGGTAGCTTCGCAGCACGCGGTCGATCTCCTCCCGCTGCCCGGGCGACAGTCCTTCTTCGGGATCGAGGCACCAGGTCCCCGCGAGCAGCCCCTGACGCCGGAGAACGTCGTGCAGCCCGGCGATGCAGCCCCGGAACTGATGCCGGGCATCGAAGAGCGCACTGTTCGCGTCAGTCAGTGCCGCTGAAAGCGTGAGCCATGACGGCGCGATCGGAGCGTCGTTCGGCAGCTCCTGGATCGCTTCCAGCGTCCCGACCGCCCGCCGGGTCCAGACCGCCCACTGGCCCAGCAACCCGCCGCAGATCCGCAGCTGCCGGTTCCCCACTGGCGTCCGGCTCAACAGATCGGTGATGATCGCGTCGTCATTGCCGGTGTAGAGGCCGATATCGTCGCGCCCCGAATCCGCGACGGCGCGGATGACATCCAGCGTCTGGTAGCGGTTGAACGGCGCGATTTTGATGGCGACCACCGCCGGCAACTCAGCGAACCGACGCCAGAACTCGTAGCTCAGGACCCGCCCCCCGACCGCCAGCTGCAGGTAGAAGCCGAACAGCGGCAGCACCTCGCCCACCGCACGGCAGTGCGCCAGCATCGCGTCGTCCGTCTCCTCCCGCCAGGCACCGAGTGAGAGCAGCGCAGCATCGTAGCCGAGGCGGGCGGCGATGGTCGCCTCCGCGACCGCCTGCGGGGTCCGCCCGATGACGCCAGCCACCCTGACAAACGGTCGCGGCCGACGCTGGAGCTCCGCATCGGCGGTCTCGGCGGCGAGGGCCAGCACCGGTTCGTAGAGACCGTGCCGCGGCTCACGAATGGCAAATTGTGTGGTATGCACGCCGACGGCGACGCCGCCCGCGCCGGCCGCGAGGTAGTAGCGGGTCAGGGCGCGCTGGCGCCGCTCATCCAGCTTCCGGCCTTGGGTGAGGGCCAGCGGGTGGGCGGGGATGACCTGGCCGGCGAGGAGGTGGGCGCGCACCCTAGAAGCGTCCATCGCGCGCCTCGAAGTGGGTGGGCTTGCCCAGTTCCCGGCCGCCGCGGCGCACCCAGTCGGCGGTCCACTGGAGCATCGATTCGAGATCCACCGTCGGCGGCCCGAAGAGCTGCACCGAGCGGCGCGCGTTGCTGAGCAGCGCGTCTGGTGCCTCGACCTCATGGAAGATCGGCGACCTCTCCAGCAACGCACCGAAGCGTTCCGCCAGCCAGCGCACCGATATGGTCTCCGGCCCGGTGAGGTTCAGCACGTCGGCCGGCGCCGCGGCGAGATCGAGGCCCTGCAGCGCGCGGGCATTGGCATCTCCCTGCCAGATGACGTTTACGAAGCCCATGGCGAGCGGGACCGGCTGCCCGGCGAGGACCCGCCGGGCGGTGTCGAGCAGGACACCATAGCGGAGGTCAACCGCGTAGTTGAGCCGCACAATGGCGACGGGAGTCCCATACGCGAGTGCGGCGTGTTCGAAGATCCGCTCGCGCGCCAGGCAGCTCATGGCGTATTCGCCGATAGGCCCCGGCAGTGCGGACTCGGTCGGGCCCTCGCCGGCAGCGGGGGTGTGTGGGTAGACGTTCCCGGTGGAGAACACGACGGTGCGGTGCCCGGCGAATCGCTCAGCGACGCGGGCGGGCACGATGGCGTTCATCGCCCAGGTGTCGGCGGGGACGCCCTGCGTGCCGAACTTCTGCCCCGCCATGAAGATGACGCTGACCGCGTCGGGCAGGGCGGCGAGTGCGACGGGATCAAGCAGGTCGGCGGCAATCACCTCGATACCCTCCGCCCTCAAGCCGGCGGCGACGGTGGGATCGCGGAAGCGGGACACGGCGAGCACCCGTCCTCGACTGCCCACCGCGTCCAACCCCCGGCGCGCCATGCGGGCGAGGGTGGGGCCCATCTTGCCGCCGGCTCCAAGGACGATCAGATCGCCGGAGTGGCGCCGCAGGGTGTCGAGCAGCCCGGCGGTGGGGCGGGAGAGGCGCTCTTCGAGCTCGGCCTCGGTCGTGGGGGCGGGGTCCGGCATGAACAGAAGGTGCGGGGCGCGCAGGTCGATGGCTAGAGGCCGCGGGGAGTGCGGGATCAGGACTCCCGCGCCGTCGCCCCTTCCCACAATCGTCTGCGCAAGCGGCCTATCCCCGCATGGCGATCGGGGTGAACTCCCGCTCGTCGTAGCCTGTGTAGATCTGCCGCGGGCGGGAGATCTTCTGCTCCTTGTCTCGCAGCATCTCCTCCCACTGCGAGACCCAGCCGGGGAGGCGGCCGAGGGCGAACAGCACCGTGAAATAGTCGGTGGGGTAGCCCATCGCCTGGTAGATCAGGCCGGAATAGAAGTCCACGTTTGGGTAGAGCTTCCGCTTGATGAAGTACTCATCCTCCAGCGCAATCCGTTCGAGCTCAAGCGCGATCTCCAGCTTCGGGTTGAGGCCGGTTTCCGCGAAGACATCGTACGCCACCTTCTTGATCAGCTTGGCGCGCGGGTCGTAGGACTTGTAGACCCGGTGCCCGAAGCCCATGAGACGGCCCTCCCCCTTCTTTGCCGAGGCGATGAAGGCGGGGATGTTCTTCTTGTCACCGATCTCGTCCAGCATGGACAGGACCGCCTCATTGGCGCCGCCGTGCAACGGGCCGTACAACGCGGCGATCCCGGCGGAGACGGCGGAGAACGGGTCCACCTGGGAGGAGCCGACGCTGCGCACCGCGCTGGTGGAGCAGTTCTGCTCGTGATCGGCGTGCAGGATCAGGAGGATCTCAAGCGCCCGTTGCAGCACCGCGTTGGGCTCGAGCTTGCCACCGATCTCGAACGTCATGTTGACGTAGTTGCCGATATAGCTCAGGTCGTTGCGCGGGAAAACGTAGGGCAGCCCGCGGGAATGGCGGAAAGCAAAGGCGGCGATGGTGGGGAACTTGGCCATCAGCCGGATGCGCTGGAGG
>JANOFA010000879.1:0-3744 GCA_031413355.1 Gemmatimonadota bacterium
GCCTCTTGCGAACCGATCCGCTCGCCAACGAGGCGGTGAGCGCCCGGCTCAAGGACATGCCCGCGGTGCTCTCGGTGGTACGCCGTCGCGATCTCATGGATCAGTTCAAAGCGCAGAGCGGAGGCATGATCGTGACCATGGCGATCACTCCGCCGAGATCCTGCCGGAGACGGAGGAATACGAGGTGAAGCTGGCCGACCGGCTGCTCGCGCTCGGCTACACCTGTCCCGGGCTGGAGGTGACGATCGCCCGGTTCCGCACCGCGAGCGAACTTTTCCGTGAGGCCAATGTTCCGCTCACCAAGGCGGCCGAAGAGCTCGGCACCGCCTACCAGAAGCGGACCGGTGGTCTCACGGTCATGTGGGACGGGCAGGAGAAGACGCTGCCCGAGCTGCAGCCGATGCTGCAGAGTCCCGACCGGGTGGTGCGGGAGCGGGCCTTCCGGATGCAGTGCGGAGCCTATGCGGCGCACCAGCCGGAACTCGCAGGCATCTTCGATTCGCTGTACGACCTGCGAGTCCGGATGGCAGCGAACGCCGGCTTCGACGACTACGAGGCCTACGCCTTCAAGGCCAAGTGCCGCTTCGACTATGCGCCGGTGGATTGCCGCCGCTTTCATGCAGCGGTGGAGGAGGTCGTGGCACCAGCGGTGGAGCGGCTCATGCTCCGTCGTGCGGCCCGCCTGGGTGTGGACCGGCTGAGGCCATGGGACCTGGGGCCGGACCCCGCGGGGCGGGAGGCGCTCAGGCCGTTCCGCGATGTGACCGAGCTGATCGGCACCAGCCGTCAGGTGATCGAACATGTGGCTGCCCCGTTCGGGCAGCAGTTCCAGACGATGATGGACGAAGGGATGCTCGACCTCAACGTGCGGAAGGGGAAGGCGCCGGGGGGCTACTGCGAGACGCTCCAGTTCCGCGGTCGGCCGTTCATCTTCATGAATGCGGTCGGCGTGCTGGACGACGTGTCCACGCTGCTGCACGAAGCGGGGCACGCCTTTCACGCCTTCGAGTCCCACGCCCAGCCGCTGGTCTGGCAGCGGCACCCGGGCCTGGAGATGTGCGAGCTCGCTTCCATGTCGATGGAGCTGCTGGCCGCCCCGTATCTCGGCAAGCAGACCGGTGGGTTCTTCACGCCGGCCGAGCAGGCCCGGGCCTGGGCGGATCATCTGGAGGATGTGCTGCTCACCCTGTCACACGTGGCGTCGGTGGATGCCTTCCAGAGCTGGATCTATACCAGCGGGGCGGGGCGGGACGCCGCGGGACGAGATCAGGCCTGGCTGGCGCTGCGGAGCCGGTTTGAGCGCGGGGTCGACTGGAGCGGTCTGGAGCGTGAGCGTGTCACTCGTTGGTACCGCCAACTGCACATTTTTCTCTATCCCTTTTACTACATCGAGTATGGCCTCGCGCAGATCGGCGCGCTCCAGGTCTGGCGCAACAGCCGGAAGGATCAGGGTGAAGCGGTTCGGCATTACCGCGAGGCGCTCGCGCTGGGCAACACCCGCTCCCTGCCGGAGTTGTACCGGGCGGCCGGGGTGGAGTTCACCACCGATGCGCGGGTCATGGGAGAGCTGGTGACACTGGTCGAGGAGGAGCTGGACCGGATCACAACAGGCTGAACTTCCCGGTTGCTTCCCGGCGACCGGGCCGCGAGATTCCCACCCCTGTCCTGCCGGGCCTCGTTCGGGCCGGCGCTGCATCCCCCCGGTGGAGATCCTGCATGGCGAAGGAAGAAGGCATTGAGATGGAAGGCGTGGTATCCGAGGTGCTGCCGGACCGCAACTATCGGGTGCTGCTCGAGAACGGTCACTCCATCCTCGCCTATGCGGCCGGGAAGATGAGCAAGTTCAAGATTCGGGTACTGGAAGGCGACCGGGTCACCGTGGTGCTCTCACCTTACGATCTGACCCGTGGGCGGGTGATCTACCGGCACAAATAGGGGCGACTCAGCGGGTCGGCCCTTCTGCCGCCAGTCAGCACCAGCCGGTGGCGGGAAACAGAGCGGGCCGGGAGTAGTAAGGGCGACCCATCGGGTCGCCCTTGCTACTCCCGGCCCTTCGTCGTGCCGCCGACACAACAACAGGGGCCGGTCCGAGGACCGGCCCCTGTCGTTGGGTTCGACCGTTACTTCGCCTTCATCACGTTCTCAGCGGCCGGTCCCTTGGCCCCATCGACGATGTCGAACTCGACCCGCTCACCCTCTGCGAGGCTGCGGAAGCCGTCGGACTTGATGGCTGTGTGGTGAACGAAGCAATCCTTCGAACCATTCTCCGGAGTGATGAACCCGAAGCCCTTCGCGTCGTTAAACCACTTCACCGTGCCAATTACGCGCGCCATGCTGCTGTACTCCGTGCGGAGGGGAACATCGTCGGGGGCCCGGGCTCTCCGGTGCCGACCGACAGGGACGCGGGGTGGCAAGTGCGCCGCCCCACGGAAAAAGCGACCCGAGCGAGGAAGCCCGGGTCGCGCAGAAATCCGGTGATGGATGTCTTGCTCGATCGATACCCGGCCAAGCCTTCTGGCCATTCCAGCCGGGAACAACTTTGTGCCCCGGCCCCGATCCGTCAAGAGGCGGGCCCGGATTGCCCCCCCCCAGTTCAGGGCTTCCACCACTTGAGGGCCGCCTTGGCCCACTCCCCGCTCCGCCGCCGCAGTCCCTTGCCTGTGGCCCGGTTCAGGGCCTGGAGGAACTCCATCGCCGAGGGATAGCGCTGCTCCACCTCGGCGTGGAGCGCGCGCTCGAGGACGGCGACGAGGTCCGGGTTCACGTCCGTGCGGATCTCGCCGAGGGCGGGGCGCTGGTTATTGGTCTGGCGGGTGAGCACCTGTTCCACCGTCGCCCCGGTGAACGGCGGCTCGCCCAGCAGGGCGAAGTAGGCCACAGCCGCGAGGCTGTAGAGATCGGAGCGCTGGTCGACCCGCTCCCCCAGCAGCTGCTCGGGGCTGGCAAACATCGGGGTGCCGCTCTGGCTGGTCGCGCCGCCGAACCGGCCCTGTCCCCGCAGCGCCAGGGCCAGGCCGAAGTCGGTGATCCTGAGACTCCCGTCCCGCTCGATGAGCATGTTCTCCGGCTTGAGATCGCGGTGGACCAGCCCGCTGCCGTGAGCCTGCGCCAGTGCGCTCAGCGCCTCGCGCATCAGCCGCACCACCCGCTCCAGCGCCAGCGGACCCTCAAGCTCCACCTGCTGCGCCACATTGGGGCCCTGCACCATTTCCATGGTGTACCAGAGCAGCCCCGAGCGTCCGCCGATGTCGTAGATGTTCACGATGTTGGGATGATTGAGCCGGGCGGCGAGCTGGGCCTCGCGGCGGAATCGTTCCACCACCGCCGGGTCCGCCGTCAGATGCGGATGCAGCACCTTCAGGGCGACTTCCCGCTCAAGGTGCAGGTCCCGCACCTTGTAGACCCGGCCATACCCGCCCTGGCCCAGCGGGGAGAGCAGTTCGTAGTCGTCGCCCAGCGCGCGGCGCAACCGCTTCTCCCAGCGCCGGCCATCGTCGGATTCCATCGGCTGGGGCCGCGGATTCACCTGCACGATGATCGCCGGGTTCTCGAAGGTCCCGGCATCCGAGGCGAAGTCCTCCAACATCTCCGAGGGGCTGAAATAGCGCTCGTCCGGCGCCGGACGCAGGGCACGCAGCAGGATGCGTTCGATGGCGCGGGGACAATTCGGGCGCACCTCGCTGGGCCGCTTGAGCTCGGCAGGATCGAGCGGCGGCTCGATCCCGGTGACGGCGTAGTAGAGGA
>JANOFA010000880.1:0-2552 GCA_031413355.1 Gemmatimonadota bacterium
GCCATGGAGGAGATCACCGGGCAGTACCCGGTCGTTACTGCGGAGGAGAAAAGGACCGATGGCTGACGCACCGCCGGGAGCGGTCTTGACGATACATACACCGTATGTACTCCACCGCATGAGCGCACGCTTTCGACTGGGACGACGTGAAGGCTCGGGAACGGTCGTCACTGCGCAGTCTTCTCCAGGCGCTCGAGTTCCGCCCGCCAGTTGAGGACCATGTTGAGTTCCGTGGCATCGCTGCCGCCGGATTCCAGCATGAGGAACCGCTTGCCGTCGGGATGCACGTCGTAGCTGCGATGGAACTCCTGCACCGACAGGCCCGGAATGGAGAAGAGCAGCCTGGGGGTGCCGGCGCTGAAGCGGCGCCCGGTGGTGACGGGCACCGCGAACATGTCGCCGCGGCTGTTCCGGAAGAACAGTTCGGTGCCGTCCCGGCGCCAGAGCGGCTCCACCCCACCCCCCACCGAAATCGCGATTCGCGCTGAGTCCACGGCGGGGAACGGCCGGACGTAGACCTCGGGCGAACCGGATTCGTTGGAGACATAGGCCAGCCACTGGCCGTCGGGAGAGATCACCATGGCGAAGGTGTCGAAGCGTGACTGCAGCAGCGTCCGGGCGATGGTGTCCACCCCATTCCGGATCATTGTCAGGCGACGGGTGCCGGTCGCGCCTCCCTGCGACCGGAACACGGTGTAACGGCCGAGGGGGTCGAACCAGATTTCGTCCAGGGGCGGCTCCGGGGGTGAGGCAGGCTGGACGCTGTCACTGCCATCGGCGCGCTGCATCCAGGCGGTCCGGCGATTGTTGCGGGTGGCGAGGAAGGCGACCTTGCGGCCGTCGGGGGTCCACACCGGGCGGTCGGCGTTGCTGACATCAAACGACAGACGGCTGAAGGCCCCCGCGGGCAGCTGCTTCACCCAGATCTGGGTCTCTCCCGCTTGAGACCTGGCCAGGGCAAGCTGGCGGCCGTCGGGCGAGAGCGCCAGCTGCATGAATGACCCCGCCATGGCGGTGTCCAGCGGAGTCTGTTTACCGCTGCGATCCACCCAGACGACCCCCACCGCCCCGCTATTGGACTTCCGCTGGTAGACCAGGGTCCCCGTCTCCGACACCGCGAACTGGACCGTGCCGTTGCTGTTCTCTTCCTGCACGTCCTGCGCGACCAGCGCCGGTGTCCCGCGGAGTTCCCCCGTACCGAGGTCGAAGCGTGCCACCATGAGCCGGCCATCCGCGCCGCCGATCGCCAGGAAGCCGGGGGGCACGTAGTGGGCCATGGATCCCGGGGTCAGCTCGGTGACGGCTCCGGTCTTGAGATCAACCAGGCCAATCTGATTGGAGCCGATCGAACCCTTCCACAGCATCACCAGGGCACGACGGCTGCCGGGCAGGACGTCGGGATAGTCATGCTCCAGCACGCCAGTGCTCGAGTCCGGCTTGGAGATCCGGGTCACCTGCCCGCCGGAGGGCGCCACCCGGGCGAGGCCTCGGCTGGAGTGGGTGAAGTAGATCTGGCCGTCATCGCCCCAGTCCCCGCCGCCGAAGGAGGCCACCGAGTCCCCCACCACCGTGCGGGACACGCCCCCAGTAACCGGGATGACCTTGAGGATGGTCTGGCCGCTGGCCGTGGTGAAAAACCCGAGCGATTGCCCATCGGGGGAAAAGAACGGGGCAAAGGCGCCCTTGGTGTCCTGGAGCATGTGGGCGCCGGGCTGGTCGAGGTCACGCACCCAGAGGGCGTCATCCACGCCATCGGGGCCGATGAAGACCACTCGCCGGCCGGACGGAGCGATCGCGAGCCGGAGGTTGCCCACCGCCTGGACCGTGCTGCTGTCACCCAGTGACAGCGTCGTGCGCACCACGTCGGTGGGCCCCACGCTGCCGGGATCGCCCCGGCGGCTACCGATGAACAACCCGACTATCAGACCGACGATGGCCAAGGCACCGGCCGTCAGCCAACCGCGCCGACTGGCCACGACCGCAGGCTGGACGCTGGTGCGCGCGGTCGTCGTCATCGGATTCGCGAGTGCCGCAGCGAACTCGGCGGCGGTGGCAAACCGGTCCGCCGGGAGCTTCTCGAGCGCGGTGAACACCGCGGCTTCGACGTGGGGGGGGATGCTCCGGCGCTGGGTGGTGAGCGAGGGCGGTTCCGCCGTCATCACCTTTGCCACGATGGACTGCGCGGTGGGCCCGGTGAACGGCGGCTCGCCCAGCAGCATTTCGTACGTCACACACCCCAGCGCGTACACATCCGAGCGCGCCGTGATCTCCCGCTCTCCCATGGCCTGCTCGGGGCTCATGTAGGTGGGCGTGCCGAGCGACATGCCGGTCTCGGTCATCCGGGTGCCGCCGGCCTTGCTGGCGGCCAGCGCGATGCCGAAGTCGGCCACCAGCGCGGAACCGTCGTGCAGCAGGATGTTCTCGGGCTTGATGTCGCGGTGGATGACATTGTGGCGGTGGGCGTAGTCGAGCGCGCTGGCCACTTCGGTGGCGATCCGCACCGCATCGGTGATCGGCAGCTGCTTCTCGCGCTGGAGCCGGTCGCGCACCGT
>JANOFA010000881.1:0-6847 GCA_031413355.1 Gemmatimonadota bacterium
CTTCCAGCACCCGCACCGTCTCCTGTACCGCCGCCTGCAGCTGCGCGCCCCGCGGGCAGTTCATGAGCTGGCAGGGGTTGGTGTTCACCGGCTGATTGTTGAGCGCCCGGCTGAGCTGCTCGAGGTCGGTCAGCGAGCCCATGACGTTGCGCAACGTCAGTGCAAGGAAGACGTCCACCGGACTGCCGGTCGCGGATGCACCGGGCCCCGTCAGATGGCTGAACTCCTCGCGCCATCCCTTGAGGCGCTGTTCGGTCTGCTGCATCGCCTTGTATGAGCGGAAACGTGACACCGCGGCCCGGGTCTTGGTGAGCAGGAGCGGAAAGTTTACCGGCTTGGTAAGGTAGGCCGCCACCGGCAGCTCGATGCACGCCACCGCCGACCGGACCGAGGGATACCCGGTCAAAATGATGACGGGAAGGCTATCCCCCCGTTCCGCGACCTGACGCACGACGTTGAGGTCGGCGTTGCCCGGCATTTCGAGGTCGGTGATGAGCAGGTCGAAGGTGTGATCCGTCAGGAGCGCCAGCGCGGCGGTACCATCCGGCACCGTCTCGCACTCGAAGCCCTCGCGTCGCAGCAGGTCCGCGGTCGCGTTGAGAAAGGTGGGTTCGTCGTCCGCCAGGAGAATACGTCCGGTGTCGCTCATGCGCCCGCTCCGGCCCCGTCGCCATTCAGCGGCAGGGTGACGATGAACTCGGTGCCGCCGCCCGCGGCGGTCTCGATCCTGATCGTCCCCCCCGCCGCGGCGACGGTGCGACGAACCAGGGCGAGGCCCAGTCCCATGCCGCTCGTCTTCATGCCCTTCTCCTTTGTGCTGAAAAACGGTTCGAAAATCTGTTCCCGCAGGGCTTCCGGGATACCCGGTCCCTGGTCGCGCACCATGAACTCCAGCACGGTGGTCCGCGCCACCGCGATCACCTGCACGATTCCGCCCGGGGGAGAAACATCGATGGCGTTCTGGACCAGGTTGTAGATAATCTGCCGCAGGATCGCTGCCGGCACCGGCACCGCGCTTGGAACACGGCTGAGGTCGGTCTCGATCCGCACGGTGTTTGAACGATTGACCTGTTCGAGAAACGCCACCGCATCAGTCACGACGAGCTGTACTGACGAGACACCGGTCGTATCCTCCTCCGGCCGGTAGGTCTCGTAGAGCTGTCGGGTCACCGTGGCGATCCGCTCGATCTCCCGTTCGATCGCGCCGACATAGGCGAAGTGCGGATGCTCCCGCGGGACAGCATCCTTGATCAGGAGGAAGGCGCTCTGGATCCCGGCAAGCGGGTTGTTGATTTCATGAGCGACGCGTGCCGCCACCCGGCCCATCGTGGTGAGTGTATCGACTTCCCGCAGCGCCAGCTCCGCCCGCCGGCGTTCGGTGATATCGCGGCCCTCGAGCAGGAACTGGCTGGACTGGCCTTGCCTACCCCGGACCGGCTTGAGCGAGAGCTCCAGGAGCATGGGGGGCCGGTCGGCATGGCGTATCTCCTGCTCCCACACCTCGGTCTTCCCTGACACAACGGAAGCACAGGACGTCCGCAGGACCAGCTGCGCCGCCGGATCCTCGAACCACCAGAGGGTCTCCCAGCAGGGCCGACCCACGACCGTGTCGATCCGGGCGCCGGCATGATCCAGGGCCACTTCGTTCACCTCCAGCACGCTGCATGCCGCATCGAGCAGGAGCTGGAACTGGAAGCCGCTGTTGAACAGTGCGCGGAACAGCCGCTCACTCTCCTCCCGCGCCTTCGCCGCGGCGCGGGCGTCCGTGACGTCGGCGCTGATACCTAGCACACGGCTGGGAGTTCCCTGTGTGGTCCGGTCCACGACCCGGCCCCGGTCCACGACCGTGTGCCAGCTCCCGTCGCCGGCCCGGACGCGGTACTCGGTCTCGTACCGCTCGCTCTCGCCCAGGAGGTGGCGCGACAGCGAGAGGTCCACCGCGGGACGATCCTCAGGATGAATGAGCGCGGTCCACCCCTCGAGATCCGTCGGCACGGTTTCGGGCGGGTACTGCAGCTGACGCCAGAACTCCGGGCTTCGCACGGCCTGCCCCGTGGGCACGTCCACTTCCCACAGTCCATCGGTGGCGCGATCCAGCGCAAAGGCGAGCCGGGCACGCTCCCGTGCGCGCGTGGCCTCCCATGCCGAAACGCCGAACTGGATCGTCAGCGGGAGCAGGAGGGTGACGACGAGTCCCATGAAGAGCACGGTGCCCGGCAGATCGCTGTCATCAGTGGCGCCACTCTCCACCGGCCAGGCCGTCAGCGTCCACCGCACCGCTCCAAGCCGTATCGTGCGGGCCTGAGCGCTGGCCGGCGGAAGTGTGCCTGGAGCGCTCAGACCATCCAGCGATCCCGCGGGCCCAGTGATGCTGAAACTGAACGGATTCAGGGAATCACTGAGCGTCGTCAGGAACAGGTTCGACGAACGCATCACCCCGGCCATGACGCCCAAACACCGATCGGCGCACACCGGGACGAAGACGACGAACCGGTTTGCCGCGGAATCCAGCGGCAGGTAGACGGTGGTGTCGGGTGGGGATGACACCCCGGCCAGGTAGGTTTGCCAGAGGGTGATGACCGGCCCGGCATCCGCCGTCAGCGGCACGCGCACCAGCGGTGTGCCGTCTGCCGCAAACCGGAAACCGGACTCGAGGCCCACGATGTCGCGCTGCAGCGACACGAGATCCCGCTCCTGCTGTTCCAGTGGCTCACCCGAGGCAGCCCGCTCGGCGACCCGCCGCACCGCCCCGTCCGCCACGGCGATTCCCCGGGTCAGCAGCCGCTCCTCCACCGCCGCCGCCAGCCGGTTGTGCTCGAGCTGCAGCTCGCGCTCGCGCACGGCGAGCGCGCTCCACAGCGACATGACCGCGATCAGACTGACGAGACCGGTGGCGGCTGGCAGCCAGACCGGCGGCTTCAGCTCCTCCACTCCGCTGGCCCACACCAGCGCGACGAAGCAGACCCCGAGCAACAGCATCGTGCCGACCAGTTGCAGGGGGCTGTCCGGCAGCACGCCGGGGCTCTCCACGCCGACGATCCTGATGGACCGCGCGAAAGCAATAGTGACCGTCAGCGCGATGAGCGCGAGTCCCGCCATCCCCAGCGTGATCTTCTCCACCTCGGGCTTCGCCTGAACCACGCCGCCCAGCAGGCCCACGGCGGCCGCGCCCACGAGGAGCGCGGAGGGCAGCGACAGGCTGCCCATCGGCAACGGCTGCCCCGCGGCGAGGCCGAGCAGGGCGAGAGCGCTCATGATGAGGGCGAGCACCGCGCCGAGCAGCGCCGGAAGAACCGTGCGGTGGATCCTGCCCCAGAACGCGACGCCGAGCGCGATCGAACAGACCGCGTCGCCGGGGACCATGGCGCGCCAGCCGGAGCTCGGGGTGCTGAGCCATTCCACGTTCATCGCCCATCCCAGCAGCGCCAGGAGACCGCTCAGGATGAGAAGGTAGGCGAGCACCCGACAGGCAATGAGCAACCGTCGCGTCGATTTACCGTCGTGCCATGGGATCGCGAAGAGAGCAATTGGCATGCATCACCGGTAAACGAAAGAAGGCGCGAGCGCCCGGGGCATGGTGCCTCGGCAGCCCGCACCTTCGACTTGCAGAGCTGGTCTCCGCCCGCCAAGGAACGCGTTAGGATACGCCTGCGGTGCGGAGTACGCAAGCGGCGAGGCGTACGGATGCGAGCCCTCGAAAGTCAGAACGTCGCGGGGCGGCGCCGATCGATGGAGTAGTCGGTATCCTCGAGCGTGGTCACGCCGCTCATGCGCCGGTTGCCCACGAACGCACGATGCCAGCAAGCCTGCCGCGGTGAGCAGAACGCGCTGAATGCGTCGAATCATCGTACCGGCCTTCGGCCCGGGCCTCGGCAGCGTACCGAGGCTCGGGTGTGGGTGCCAACCGAGTCCGCCAGCTCGGCGATGGCATCCGAGAGGCGGCGTGACTCGGTCCTGCTACTGACGCCTTGCCACTTCGGCGCGATAGGCCTCGCTGGCATAGATCGCGACCTCGATCCGCCGGTTCTGCTGCTGCCCCAGTTCGGTATCGTTCGACGCAACCGGCTCGGTCTCGCCCATGCCACGCGTCGCGATCCGGCTGCGGGCCACACCCTGCGCGACCAGGTAGTTGGCAGCGGCGGCGGCCCGGCGGTCCGAGAGCGACTGGTTGTAGGTGGCCGCGCCGACCTGGTCGGTGTGCCCCACGATCAGCAGGTCGGACCCGGGGTACTTGTGGAGACTGGCGGCGAGGGCGCGCAGGTTCGAGCCGGCCTGCGGCAGGACGACATCGGAGTCGAAATCATAGAGCAGCCCGGAGGCAAAGGTCACGGCGATGCCCTCGCCGACCCGCTCCACCGTGGCGCCGGGGATATTCTGCTTCAGCTCCTTCGCCTGCTTGTCCATCTCGTTGCCGATGACGGCGCCGACAATGCCACCGGCCGCCGCGCCGATGATCGCCCCCGCCGCGGTGGATCCGGTCGCACGCCCGATTAGCCCGCCGACGACCGCGCCGCCGGCCCCCCCGACGATGGCCCCGGTCTGCGACTTGGTTGCACAGCTGTTGAGGGAGAAGATGATGGCCGTGCCGAGCATCAGACTGGCACCGAAGCGACGCATGCTGCTTGTCATGAGATCTTCCTTGAAAAGTTTATGCTACCCAACGCGTGACAGCCGGCAATCCTGGGTCGGTACCGCCAGCGATGCTCAATCGATCCGTCAGTGACGCCCCGATAGGAGCGAGGTCCATCCGGCCGCGGCCGAATCCTTCGGCCTCCTTCCCCGTTTCCCTGCGCCCTCTCCGGGGAAGGTCCCGCCTCCCACCGACAGGGGAGGTCGAGTGGGCGACGGTAGATCGAGCGGTCGCGAGGGTAGGGGCGATCCGCCCGGGCCTTTTCCTATGAGTACAGCTTCAGTTTCATGTGTGGCGCGTGAACGCCGCCCAAAACACAAAAGGCGCAGCAGATCTCGGTTGCGAGAGTCTGCGTGCGCCTTCGACTTGCGGGTCATTGCCCGCCCATCAAGGGTGGCTCCGGTCCAGGAGCCGTTGTTTGCTGCCAGTCAGAACCTACGGTTGCGGGACGCTCGGCGCAAGAGCCCAGGTCCTCCAGTTCGTTCAAATTCACCTGCTGCGCCGACCCGCCATGCTTGTGGCGCCAGCGATGGATCGTCGTCTCGGTCACTCCGAGCCGCCGGCACAACTCGACGATCGTCGCCCCCGCTTCCAGCTCACGCAGTACCCCCATGATCTGCGCTTCGGTGAAGCGGATCTTCCGCAGAGGTCCGCTCACGTCGAGGGCCGACACAAGCCGCGGATCAGCTTCCGGGGGTCACGTCACTCCTGGCGCGCTGCCGGCGCCTGCGCCAGCATCCGTTCGGCGAAGTCGATGCGCTCCTGCGCCTCGCCCAGCTCCTGCCGCATCGTGTTCATTTCGAGCTGCATCGCGTCGAGCTCGGCCTCCAGCGCGTTCACGCGGGGGCGCTGCCGGAGCCGCTGGGCCCACAGCCCGAATGCCACGGCGAGCGCGGCGTGGGCCGCGGCGTGCAGTGGTTCGCCTGGCTGGGCCGCGAACCAGACGGCGCCGATGTTCACCGCGCTCAACCCCGCGGCGATCGGATACCACTTGGGGTCCCTGAAGTTCATGGCGATCTCCTGTCGCTGTCACCTGGCCGCTCTCATCCACCGGCGAGGGTCACGAGACCCTTCGAGTAGGACGAGTCAACACGGGCAACGATTTGCCAAAGTGGGTCCATGCGGCGCCGGGTGCAAGGCGGTGGCGCCGCCCATCTGGAGTCCGCAACGGTCAGGTGGCAGTGGCCCGGGAGAAGGTCATATGCCAGTTGGTTTCCCAGGAGCTCCCTCCATCGGGCGAGAACGCCTGCTGCCAGGTGGGGTGTTCCGGGTCCGACTTGTCCCACAGGAACCGCACCATGACCGGCTGGCCGGCGTGAGCGTCATTGCCGGAAAAGGTGCCGAGTGTGCCCTGAAAACTGCCTCGCACCGGGGGACAGAGCTGGCCAGTTGTCGAATCGACCCAATAGATCTTCCAGCATCCCTCCCCGACGTCGAACAGCCTGAGCGAGACTCCTTCATAGAACGGGGCTGGTGGCGCTGTCCGGCACTGGTCGATATTGCCGAGGCCACCCAGGATGCACTCCATGATGAACGGTGTCTGGAATTCGTTCCACACCGTGTCGCCGACGAGGCGTGTTCTCCGCCGGCGGTGGTGGATGAGCCAGGAGCCCTGCAGGAAGTCAAAGGCGCGAGCCTCTGCCGGAAGGGTGTCGCGGAGCGGATCGGGGATCGGGAAGAGTGGCATGGTGTGAAGATCTGTTGGAGAGAAAATGACCCTGGTCAGCCATCGGCTGGCCGGACCAGCGCGGTCGCCGCCTCGCTCAGTGCCCAGAGTTTCGTGCCGCTGGCTGCGTCGTCGGCCAGGGGGTTGCACCGCGCTTCGCGGCTCTTGTCGTAGTACCGGCCCGAGACGTCATTCAGTTCGGGCGCCGTGGCGCAATAGAGCGGCGTCGCGGCGCCCTCGGCGTTGGACAGCATGAACAGCTTGAAGAACCACTGCATCGGGCGCGGCGCCGCCCGCCAGACGTTGGAGGCCACCACGCCTGGATGGAGCGAGGAGGTGCGCACCGACGTTCCTGCCAGCCGGTGTGCGAGCTCCTTCGCATGGATCACATTCATCAGCTTGGATTGGGCGTAGTCCCCGAGCCCGCCAGTCGTCGGCGTGGTGCTTCGCTCCAGTCCCGACCAGTTGATGCGCCGGACCGACAGATGTGCCTTGCTCGACACGTTGACGATCCTGCCGTGCGGCGCCTCACGGATCCTGGGCAACAGCAG
>JANOFA010000882.1:0-2426 GCA_031413355.1 Gemmatimonadota bacterium
CGGTGAGGATCGAGCGCATGGTATTGGCGCGGATGGACTGCAGCGCCACCATGACCGTTTCGCCGATGAGCATGCTCAGGGCCTCGCGGCAGGGGTGGTGGTTGCCGGCTTGCTACCCGGCGTGGACATGCCGGGGATGCCGCCGCCGCCGGTGATCCGCTGCATCCGCTCCGCCGACTCCTTCTGCGCCTGGACCAGGCTGGCGCTGGGCAGGACCAGCACCGAGTCGCCCTCCTGCAGCCCGCTCACCGCTTCGCTGTAGTCGAGGTCGGTGAGCCCGGTGGTGATGTTCTTCGCGAACGGCCTCCCCTCGCGCCGGACGAAGACGATGTACCGGCCACCGCCACTGGCATCGCCGTTGCCGCCGGCCCGGCGCCCGCTCCCGCCCGGCCGGCCTCCCCCCCCCATCCCCGCGAATACCTTCCGGAGCAGGGCTCGTTCCGCCGCGGTCTGCTCGGCACCGCTCATCCGCTTTTGCATGATCGCCTTGACCTGCGCCTCGGTCACGCCGTCGGGCAGGGTGATCGACTGGCCGCCCAGCGTCATCGTGTTGCCCGCTGCTGCGTTCGCCACCGTCGCGAGCTTGGCGCTGTCCCGCCCCGGTGTCCGTTCCGCCAGCTGCGCCGTCACCTCCTCCATCGTCAGGCCGAGCACTTCGGCGGCGCTCGCGACATCGCGAGTGGTACGAAGGGCGGAGTTCGGCACGGCGAGCACGCTGTCCCGGCGCCCGACATGGATCTCGACGTCGGAATTCATTCCGGGCCGAAGCTGTCCGTTCCGGTTCCCGATCCGCACCAGCACCGGGAACATCGTCACGTTCTGCGAGGTGGTCGCCAGCGGCTCGATCTTGAGCACCTGCCCCTCGAACGGCGAGTTGGGATAGGCGTCCACCGTCACGCTGGCGCGCAGACCCGGCTGGATCTTTCCGATGTCGGTCTCATCCACCAGCGTGCTGACCTGCACCAGATTGAGGTCGGCCATCTGGAGCAGGACTGTGCCGCCGCCGACCGTGCTGGTCGGCGAGGAGATGACCTGGCCGCGCTCGATGTTCAGCTGGATGATCGTCCCCGCACTGGGCGCACGCACCTCGGTCTGGTCCAGCGTGATCTGCGCATTTTGCAGGTTCACCCGCGCGCTCACCACGCCGGCCCTGGCCGTGGCGAAGTCGAGAATCGCCTGGTCGTATTCGGTCTGGGTGATTGACTGCGACTTGTAGAGCGCATCCGAGCGCTCCTTCTGGCTCGTCGCGTTGAGCAGCCGGGCCTGCGCGACCTCGAGACTCGACTGCGCCTGGTCGACATTGTTTTTCGGGATACGCGGGTCGATGCTCACCATGAGCTCGCCCGCCCGCACGACCTGGCCGGTCTGCACCAGCACCTGGAGCACTTCGCCGGAGGCCTGCGACTTCACCTCGACCGTGGTGTCCGGCTGGATCGTGCCGCTGGCGCGGGCGGAGACCACGATATCCCGCCGCTCGACGGGGAGCGCCTGATAGACGGCAAGGGGTGGCGCCTCCGGTGCGCCGCAGGCGGCGAGGAGGACGAGGCCGAGCGCTGTGGGGAATCTGGTGATGCTCATGATGCCTGTTTCTTTTCCGTGGCAAAGTCCCGGGCGATCCTGCCGTCGATCAGGTGGACCTGACGGGCGGCGTGCGAAGCGATGTCGGGTTCGTGAGTGACGAGGATGATGGTCTGATTCTGTTCGTGCAGCTCCTCAAGCAGCCGCATGATGTCCTGGCTGGTGGTGGAATCGAGGTTGCCGGTCGGTTCGTCCGCCAGCAGGATACTGGGCCGGTTCACCAGCGCCCGGGCGATCGCCACGCGTTGGCGCTGGCCACCGGACAGTTCGTTCGGCCGGTGTCCCATCCGGTCCGCCAGGCCGACCCGCTTGAGCGCGTCCGCCGCGCGCTCCCGCCGTTCCTTCGACCCGACGCCGGCATAGACCAGCGGCAGCTCCACATTGTGCAGCGCATCGGCGCGTGGCAGCAGGTTGAAGGTCTGGAACACGAACCCGATCTCCTTGTTCCGGATCCGGGCCAGCTCGTCATCGCCCAGCTCGGAGACGCGGTGCCCGTTGAGCCAGTACTCCCCCTCGCTCGGCGTGTCGAGGCAGCCGATCATGTTCATCAGCGTCGACTTGCCCGAGCCGGAGGGCCCCATGATGGCGACGAACTCGTTGCGGCGAATCACGACGTCGACCCCGCGCAACGCGCGCACGATCTCTCCCCCCATATCGTACTCGCGGGTCAGATTGCGGGTGACGATGACGGCGTCCGCGGGGACGTCGCCCGGCAGCATTGCCATCCGCTCGGCGGTGGATGTCAGGGCGGGGCTCATAGGGGTCGTCCGATCAGGGCCTCGATCTGGGCCCGGGCGTTGAGGTAGTCGAACCGTGCATTGACCACATCCACTTCTGCCTGCGCCAGC
>JANOFA010000883.1:0-1116 GCA_031413355.1 Gemmatimonadota bacterium
AGTGCGGCCGTTCGAGGACTATCGGCGCTTCTGGGGCGGCGAGGCTCCACCGATCCGCGCTGTCGGGCTGATGCAGGATACCGATCAGACCGGTGCGCCTGCGGAGGCGGAACTCAGGGAATTGCACTGGATATTCTCGGACACAACTACTGCGGAGGGGTCCTGATGCGTGGCTTTATCGTGCGGTTCGGTGTTCTCCTGCTGCTGGCTGGCTGCGGTATCACGCCGCCCACCGCGCCGGATGCGATGCCGATCGATCCACCGCCGCCGGACACGCTCGGGACCACTGTAGTCCAGGCCGGCAGTTTCGCCGGGCTGGCCGGCCACTCCGCGCGTGGCGGCGTGACGGTCAGCGTCTCGGGCAATGTCGCCAGGATCACACTCGACTCTACTTTTTCATCGACCAGCGTGCCGGACCCGTATCTCTACCTGAACACGACGGCCAATGCGAATACCGGTCAGCCACTGCGCATCTCCCGGCTGGTGTCGCGGCTGGGTGGGCAGGAATACACGGTGCGGATCCCGGTCGGTATTGCCTACAGCCATGTCCTCGTCTGGTGCGACGCGTTCAATGTCGGCGTTGGGGCGGCAGGATTGCGCGCGGTAGCGGTACCCGATGATCCGCCCGGACCGGAAGCTGTCAGCCGGTAGCTGTAGGCCGTTGGTTCGTGCCCTTCAGCGTTCCGGGGCAGACATTTCGAGAGCGTGCCGCGACGCGAGATCCCGACGGGCCGGAAGCGAGGTCAGGCTGCGGGGCATCGGGACTCCGCGCCGCGTTCGCAATCAGCCAACCCTCCCTACTCCCTACTCCCTACTCCAGCTTCAGCAGGTTCAACTTTGCCTTGAGTGACGCGACCGTCGCGGCATTGACCGGCCAGGTGACAGCATTGGTCAGCTGATAGGGGTCGGTCTGGAGATTGTAGAATTCCCGGTTCCCATTCTGATACTCGTTGTACAGATAGCGGGACGTCCGCACCCCGGAGGAGATCTTGGTCGTCTTGCTCGATACCAGGGTCTCCCCACCGAAGTGTTCAATGAGCAGTTCGGTGCGCCAGGCGGTGGCCGGATTCTGCAGCAGCGGCAGGAGGTCCTTGCCATTCACGCTGACTGGCGGCG
>JANOFA010000884.1:0-1224 GCA_031413355.1 Gemmatimonadota bacterium
CGTTTGAGCAGCGAAAACGCGAACCGGATCGAGTCGAGCGAGGTATAGGGAATCGTGGTGTCGCCTACGACGACCGAATCACTGCGCGGGCCGAATCGGATGACCGCCCGGTCCTCGCTCGCCGCGAACTGGTAGGACACCCTCAGGGACGTGCCCTGCCCCGCCGTTCGATAGCCGGAGAAGCTGGTGTCGCCGTCGACGATGGGCGTGAGGACGGTGTCGCGCAGTTGCACCCCGCCCGGACAGAGCGCGGGGCAATCGGCCGGGGCGGCGAGTTGCTCCTGGCAGGCGGCGATGGCGACTACCAGGGCCGTCACCGGGACAATCCGTCCCCAGCGGTACAGGATCTTCGACAACAGAGACTCCTTTATTCGTGCTGGCCCCGCAATTCGGGGCCAAAGGCATCCGGCAGGAGGTCGGCCAGCCGCCAGCAACGACTGCCGGTCGGTCCCACCCCTTCGATTTCCAGCGCGGCACCAAACTCGACGAGCACCTGACGGCAGGCACCACAGGGTGCCACCGGTGGGTCCGACCCGGCGACCACGACCAGCCGCCGGAAGCTCCGCGCGCCGGCCGCGACGGCGGCGACCAGCGCATTCCGTTCGGCGCAGAGCGTGAGGCCGAACGAGGCGTTCTCCACGTTGCAGCCGGTGAAGATCCGGCCGTCGTCCGCTTCCAGCGCCGCCCCGACGGCAAAACCCGAGTAGGGACAGTAGGCCCGATCCCGTGCGGCGAATGCGGCGGCGCGGAGCGGGTCAGCCATTCCAGATCTCCGGCAGGAATGACGATCCCGCCGCGAGTCGCGGCACTCCGAAGAACTCCGCCAGCGTCTGTCCCACGTCGGCGAACGTCGAGCGGACCCCCAGCGACCGGGGCACCACCCGCGGCCCGAAGACAAGCACCGGGACCTGTTCGCGTGAATGATCAGTGGAGGGCGTTGTCGGGTCGTTTCCGTGATCGGCGGTAATTATAACCAGATCCTCGTCCCGGACCGGGGCCAGCATCGCCGGGAGCGCATGGTCCAGCTGCAGCAGCCCGCGGTGAAAGCCGGGGACATCATTCCGGTGGCCCCAGCTCTGGTCGAACTCGACCACGTTCACGAAGAGCAACCCGCGATGCATCGTGCGCAGGGCACTCGCGATTGCGGCATAGGACTCGGCATTGTCCCGCGGGTGGACGCTGGTGATGTGCCGACCGGCAAAGAGCTCATCCACCTTTCCGATT
>JANOFA010000885.1:0-7257 GCA_031413355.1 Gemmatimonadota bacterium
GGTTCCTGCACCATCAGGTGCACGTCGAGCGGCGCGTCGGTGATCTTCCGGAGGGCGCGGATCAGCGGCGCACCGAAGCTGAGGCTGGGCACGAATCGCCCGTCCATCACGTCGACATGCAGCCACTCCGCCCCGCCAGCGAGCGCGCCCTGCACCTGCTCGCGCAGTTGGCCGAGGTCGGCGGCGAGCAGGCTTGGCGCGATGCGAACGCTCATCAGTTTCCCTTCCGTGTCACAATCAGGTCCACCCGCCCGCCGCGGGACAGCAGGGTGCCGCCCGAGGGTCGCTGATCGATCACCAGGCCGCCCGGCTTGCCCGCGACGACTCGTCCCGCCGTGGCGCCGACGACGAGGCCGGCCAGTTCAATGCGGTCGCGCGCCTCGGAGAGCGGCAGGCCGACGACCGAGGGGACGGAAAGCTCGGCTGGGCCCGAGCTGATCACCAGTTCGATGGCGGTGCGAGCGGGGCGCCCGACGCCCGGGCCGGGTCGGCTCTGGACCACGGAGCCTGGTTCCACCGAAGAGGGGACGGTGTCGATCGACCCGATGGCAAAGCCCGCGGCCTGCAGGACCCGCTCAGCCAGCGCGCGTGGCAGGCTGGCGACATCGGGGACGGGCACATCCGGCGGGCCTTCGCTGAGGATCAGGGTGACCTGACTGTTGGGCGGCACGACGACGCCGGGCGGCGGATCCTGCCAGATGACCGATCCCTTCGGCGCCGTCGGATCGGTCCGCTGGTCCTCGATCCGGAACCGCAGCCCGTGAGATTCGATCTGCTGTTTCGCCTCGGTCATCCCGACATCAATCAGTCGCGGCACCGCCAGGTCTTTGGACAGCAGTGGCGAGGGGAAGAGCCAGAAGAGGCTGATCAGGTAGCCGACGACAAAAGCGCCGAGCACGATGAGTCCCTGGCGCATGGTCCGCTGGCCTGCGATGGTCTGCAGGAACGGCGCATGGGACGATCCCGAGGTCCTGCGGGCGTCCATCAGGGCCGCCGCCGCAGGCGGGCCGCAAAGGCGCCATCGACCCCGTCCCGCTGCGGCAACAGCAGGAGGTCCCCGGTGGGGGTACGGAGCGCCTCCAGCACGCCGGGGGCGGGATCGCGATGGAACTCGGGATGGGTCACGAGGAACTGGTCCACCTGGTCTTCATTCTCCTCGGGTTCGAGCGAACAGGTGGAGTAAACTAACCAGCCGCCGGGCCGGACCGAGGGGGCAAGGGCATTCAGCAGGAAGGTCTGCCGCCGCACCACCTGGGCCAGCCCTTCCGGCGAAGTGCGCCACCGCGCGTCGGGATGGCGGGCCAGCGTCCCGGTGCCGAGACAGGGGGCGTCGAGCAGCACGACATCGGCCTGCTGGATCGGCGGGGCTGAGGCAGAGGCGACCACGACATGTTCCCGTCCGCTTCCAGCGCGCCGGAGGTTTTCCTGGAGCCGCAGGGCGCGCTCGGCTTTGAGCTCCCCCGCGAGCACGCAGCGGGCGATGCGGCCAAGCGCGAGGGTCTTGCCCCCGGGGGCGGCGCAGGCATCGAAGACCAGGGATCCGGGGGGAACCGAAGCGAAGCGAATGACCAATGCCTGCGAGGAGTCCTGTACGAAGAAGGCGCCTTCGGTGTAGCCGGGAATGTCGACGGGGTGAAGTCCCTCGACGACCAGGCCGGCATCGAGCGGTGCGCGCCGAACGCCAGCGCCGCCGGTCCAGCAGCGGGTCTGCAGTTCCTCCAGCGTGTCGCGCGCCGGCTGGAGGATGAGGTGGGGTCGCTGATTGTCCCACTCGAGCAGAGCGGTGGTCCCTTCCATCCCGAAGCGTGCCAGCCAGCGCTCCACCAGCCAGAGCGGATGGGAATACCGATCTGCCAGGTGAGGCCCCGGGTGCAGTTCGCGCGCCGGAGCGGCAGCGCGTCCGCCGACGCTGCGCAGGATGGCATTGGTAAACCGGGCGGCGCTCTCCCCGATCACCAGGCGAGCCAGCTCGACGGTGGTGTCGACGGCCGCGTGGGCCGGCACCCGATCGAGGATGACGAGCTGGTAGGCGCCGATGCGAAGGATGTCGCGCAAGTCGTTGGCGACGGTGCTCCAGCCGCGATGCACCAGTTGCTGCAGCCGGGCATCGAGCTCGTTGCGCTGGCGGAATACTCCGGCCGCGAGCTCGTGGGCCAGCCGTCGGTCGGCCTCCGGGAGCGATGTCACCGCGGCGTTCAGCGCCAGGTCAAAGGCCTCGCCCTGCTGCACGGCCTTGAGAATCTGGAATGCCGCGAGGCGTGGGGCGACACCGGCGCTCGGCGCGGGGCGCGAGGCGGCGGGACGCCGGCCTGACCCCGACTTTCCCTTCCCGGTACTTCCGGTTGCTCCCCGCGGCCGATCGTTCACTCCAGCATCCCCCGGCCCGGACTCGACGGCACTGCGATTTCCCGCCGGGGCATCCGGCCGGCCTGCCAGGCGAGGCGTCCGGCGTCCACCGCGAGTCGCATCGCCGTCGCCATGGCCACCGCATCGGCGGCTTCGGCGATGGCGGTGTTCATGAGGATTCCGTCGACGCCCTGCTCCATCGTCAGGCAGGCATCGCTGGCGGTGCCGACACCGGCGTCCACGATCACCGGTACGGTGAGTCGCCGCTTGATCGTGCGGATGCTGTATGGATTCAGCAGTCCCAGGCCGCTGCCGATCGGTGAGGCCAGCGGCATGACAGCGGCGGCGCCCGATTCCTCCAGCCGCAGGGCGGTGATCAGGTCGTCGTTGGTGTAGGCCATGACCTTGAAGCCCTCGCCGGCGAGGGTCCGGGTCGCTTCGAGCAGGCCGGCGGTATCCGGCAGAAGGGTCTCCCTGTCGCCGATCACTTCCAGCTTGATGAACTCGTTGAACCCGGCTTCCCGCGCGAGCCGGGCATAGCGCACCGCCTCGTCAGCGGTGTAGCAGCCGGCGGTGTTGGCCAGCAGAAAGAAGCGCTTGGGATCGAGGTGATAGAGCATCCCCTCCTCCCGGGTCCGGTCGAGATCCACCCGCCGCACCGCCACGGTGACCGCATCCGCCCCCGAGGCCTCGATGGCGGCGAGCATCTCGGCGTTGCTGCGGTACTTGCCGGTCCCGACCAGGAGCCGGGAGCGGAAGGTGTGGCCGCCGATGGTGAGGGGGAGCTCAGTGTGGGACATGATGGCGATGGGCGGTAGGCGGTGGGCGGTACGCTTCCACGACGACGCCGCAGGGATTCGAAGCGAGGTTCTCCGCAGGGCCTCCAGCCAACGGCCAACGGCTAACGGCCGTTGACTGACGGCTGATGGCTGATGGCTGACGGCTCATGGCTGACGGCTGATGGCTGATGGCTGACGGCTCATGGCTGACGGCTGATGGCCTCCCATCTCACCCCCCGCCCACGAAATGCACCAGCTCGATCACATCGCCATCCTGCAGGGCGACGGCTTCAAGCTGTCCACGCCGGATGATCTCGCGATTCCGTTCCACCACCACCATCCGGGCATCGAGGCCGAGGTGCGCGAGGAGGCCGGCGAGCGAGGCGGGGCCGGGGACGGTACGGGCGGCACCGTTCACCTGCAGGGTCAGTTCGGTCATGCCGCCTCGGCCCAGGGTTGCAGCAGTGCGAGGGCGGCGCGGTAGGGATCGGCGGCGTGCCACGCCTCGCGGATGGCGGCGATCCCCCAGGCACCGGCCTCGCATAGTTCCCGGGCTCGCGCTGCGGTGATGCCGCCGATGGCGATCACGGGGCGGCCCAGCGCCGCGATCTCCCGAATCAGGCCCACGCCACGGCCTGGTCGGCCTGGGTGACTGGGTGTCTCGTAGATGTTTCCCACCATCAGGAAATCGGCATCCACCGCGGCGGCAGCCTCTTCCGCCGAGTGCACCGAAGCGCCGATCCACCCGTGCCAGCGTGCGCCGAGCGCACGTCGCACGTCGGCGGGGGTGAGGTCGTCGATGCCCAGCTGCACACCCTGGGTGTCGAGCGCGAGGGCGAGATCGGCGCGGGCATTCACGAACACCGCCGCTCCGGGCGGGCGGGCGAGGGCCTGCAGGCGCTGGGTTACCGCGGTGAGCTGGGCCCCGGTGCTGCTGCGGTCCCGGGCATGCAGCGCCACCGCCGGTCCCGCGGCCGCGAGGGCGGCGGCACGTGCCGGGAAGTCCTCCAGCGCAAGGACGGCGTGATCGGTGATGGCATGCAACCGGGGCAGGGGCCTCATGTGAGGCGTTGCCCCACGGTGACACCGCGGCCATTCACCCAGCTGCTCACCTGCATTCGCGTCTTGCCGCTGGGCTGCACTTCGGAGACTTCCAGCGCCCCCACGCCGGCGGCGACGGTGAGTGTCTCGCCGGTGGCGAGCACCGTGCCGGGTGGTCCGGAGGCATTGGCGATGCGGCCGCCGAAGAATTTCACCTCCAGGTCACCGGCCAGGGCCCAGGCGCCCGGCTCAGGATCGAAGGCGCGGGTGGTCCGGGCGAGGGTGGCGGCGTCGCGGCTCCAGTCCAGCCGGGCGGTCTCGCGGCTGATCTTGGGCGCGCGGGTCGCCCGGGTGTGGTCCTGGGGCACGGCGAGGTGCTCACCCGCCTCCAGCAGCGTCAGCGTCTCGATGAGCGCCGCAGCGCCTATCTCGGCGAGCCGTTCGGTGAGTTCGCCGCCGGTCTCGTCCGCGGCGACTTCGGTCTCGATCCGATGCAGCACCGGCCCGCTGTCGAGCCCGGCCTCCATCTGCATGATGCTCACGCCGGTCGTCTCGAGGCCGTTCAGGATGGCCCACGCGATCGGCGCGGCGCCACGGAGCGCGGGCAGCAGCGAGGCGTGCAGGTTCAGCATGCCGAGCCGCGGGATGGCGAGGATGTCGGGCTTGAGGATGTGGCCGTAGGCCACCACGATGGCCAGATCGGCATCGAATGCGGCGAGCTCGGCGGCAAAGGCGCCGGTGGGGCGGTCGGGCTGGAGGACCGGCAGGTCTTCTTCGAGCGCGACCAGCTTGACCGGGGGCGGCACGAGGCTGGTGCGGGAACGGCCCTGCGGCCGGTCGGGCTGGGTGACGACCGCCGCCACATCAAAGCCTTCTTCGAGAAGGGCGCGGAGCGATGGCACCGCGAAGGCCGGAGTCCCGAAGAAGACCAGGCGCATCAGGACGGCACGTCGGAGCCCTGGCGGACCGGCCGGATGTATCCGATATCGTCGGCGTGATCCTTCTTCCACTTGCCGATGAGCCGCTTGCGCTTGAGCAGGCTGAGGTGATCGATGAAGAGAATTCCGTCGAGATGATCGATCTCGTGCTGCACCGCACGGGCGGACAGCCCTTCGAGCACCCGGCGGTAGGACTGACCGTGGTAGTCGACCGCCTCCAGCACCACATGATCCGGCCGGGTGACGTCGGCAAAGACCTCGGGGATCGAGAGGCAGCCCTCTTCCCCGGTCTCCCGGCCGGCGGTGTCGATGATCTGCGGGTTGATGAGCACGAGTTTCTCGCCCTCCGCGTCAATCACGGCGATCCGCCGGGCCACCCCGACCTGATTGGCGGCGAGCCCGATCCCCTTGGCGGCGTACATGGTCTCGAACAGGTCCTCGACAAAGCGGCGGACCCCGTCATCCACGACGGCCACCCTGGGTCCGGCTTCCCGCAGCACGGGCGAGCCGAACAGGTGGAGGTCGAGGATCGTCACCCAGTCGCTCCCGGCGCGGACTGCTCGCCGACCTTCACGATGCGGGCCCGGTCGACCACCAGCGTCGAGGTGCCGGACTCGATCGTGACGCGGTCCTCCTTGAGCTCCTTCACCCGGCCGATGATGCCGCCGACGGTGACGATGTCATCGCCCTTCTTGAGCGCCTTGAGCAGTTCCTCGTGCTTCTTCCGCGCCTGCTGCTGCGGCCGCAGGATGAGGAAGAAGAAGACCAGCGCAATCGCGCCGACCTGGAAGAGCAGCATGGTGAGCCCGGAGGAGGGGCTGTCGGTCGGGGCCATCAGGGTCAGCAGAGACAGAGTCACGGTGATCCTCGTGGGTGATACCGCTCCCGCCAGTCATGATGGAAGCGGTCGAAACGGGCCTCCAGGATAGCGACGCGGGCCTGTTCGCCGAGCCGGATCAGGAAGCGGATGTTGTGAATCGAGATCAGCCTGAGCCCCAGCATCTCCTCCGCCATGAAGAGGTGGCGGAGGTAGCCGCGGGAAAAGCGCTGGCAGGTCTCGCAGTCGCAGTCGGCGTCGAGCGGCGCGTCACTGAGGCGGTGCGGCGCGGCACGGATGTTCACCTTGCCCGTGCTGGTCCAGGCACTGCCATGGCGCCCGTTCCGGGTGGCGGCGACGCAGTCGAACAGGTCCACCCCGCGCGCGATGCCTTCCAGCAGGTCGTCCGGAAAACCGACGCCCATAAGATAACGGGGCACGTCTGTCGGGAGCGCCGGACTGAGACCCTCGAGGACCCGGTGCATGACCGGCTTCGGCTCACCGACCGACAGCCCGCCGATGGCGATCCCGGTCCACGGCCCGAGGGCCAGGATCCCTTCGAGGGACCGCTGGCGAAGATCGTCGTGGGTGCCACCCTGGATGATGGGCCAGAGAGTTTGCACTGGGCCATCAGTTGCATCGCTGACGGCTGGTCGCTGATGGCTGACGGCTAATTCCGCATGCCTCCGCTTGCACCGGTCCAGCCACCGCAGCGTCCGCTCCAGTCCCTCCTCCGCCAGTTCGCGCGAGGCCTGCCCCGGTACCACATGGTCGAAGGCCATGGCGATGTCGGCGCCCAGGGCCCACTGGATCTCCATGGCCGATTCGGGAGTGATCGTGCGGCGGGAGCCGTCGAGGTGACTGACGAACTCGACCCCCTCCTCGGCGATCTTCCGCAGCCCTTCCAGCGAGAAGACCTGGAAGCCACCGGAGTCGGTGAGCATCGGCCGGTCCCAGGTGGAGAACCGGTGCAGCCCGCCGAGGGCCTGAACGACGGCCTCGCCGGGGCGGAGATGGAGAGGGTAGGTGTTGCCGAGGATGATCTGGGCGCCGGCGCGGCGCACCTCCGCCGGGTGCAGCCCGCGCACCGTGCCGTGGGTGCCCAGGGCCATGAACGCCGGCGTCTCGACGGTGCCGTGCGGCAGGGTCAGGGTGCCGGCGCGGGCCAGGCCATCGGTGGCGTGCAGCTGGAACGAGAACATGGGCGGGGGAAGGTAAGGCGGCCGACCATTAATCAGGTACTGGCTCTCGCCATCCCGGAACAGGCGACGCTCGACCTCCACCATGTCCGCGTCGATCGGGAGCGCCCGCTTCCCACGCACACTCGCGTCGATGC
>JANOFA010000886.1:0-6566 GCA_031413355.1 Gemmatimonadota bacterium
GGCAGTGGAGACCTTGTAGCCGGGCCAGAGATTCTCGGTGACGGCACAGCCGCCGACCATCTCCCGGCGCTCGAGCACGAGCACCTTGCGCCCCGCGCGAGCGAGGTAGGCGGCGGTGACGAGGCCGTTGTGGCCGGCACCGATGATGATGGCGTCGTAGTTGGTCATTAGGTGGGTGGGCGGTTGGGGGAACAGGCGATTGGGCGATTAGGCGATTGGGCGAGTGGGCGATTGGGCGATTGGGCGGTTGGGCGATTGGGCGGTTGGGCGGTTGGTTGAGCATCGGTTGAGGATGCTTGGCCACCTTGCCCCAATGTCCACCCTCAGCCATCTACCGCACGAAGACCTCCGGGCGTGGCAGGCCTGCTACCAGCTCGCCGTGTCAATCTACAAGGTATCCCGAGTATGGCCTTCTGAGGAGAGGTACGGTCTGATTGCCCAAGTCCGGTCCGCAGCATACTCGGCGGGAGCGAATATCGCGGAGGGCCTCGCGCGAGAAGGACCCCGGGAGCTGCACCGCTTTCTGAGCATCGCGCTCGGGTCTCTGGCCGAACTCCACTTTGCACTTCGGCTCGCCCGGGACACTGGGATTCTGGAGCCAGAGGTCTGGGCGGCGTTGGAATCCGAGCGTCAGGAGGCAGGTCGACTCACGGGTGCCCTTGCCAGGTCGGTACGTCAGCGCCGCCGCTCCTGATTGCCGAATCGCCCAACCGCCCAACCGCCCAATCGCCTAAACGCCTAATCGCCCAATCACTCAATTGCCCGTCCGGCACGGAGGCCGGACCTACCCGTCCAATCGCCTAATCGCCCAATCGCCTACTCCTCCCGCATCAGCCTGGCCCAGCAGATGATCACCACGACCGAGAGGATGAACACAACCGTCGCCGCCGCATTCACCTCGGGTGTGAGCCCACGGCGCAACAGCCCCCAGATCTGCAGCGGCACGGTGTTCTGTCGCCCAATCAGGAAGAAGGTGACTGCGATCTCGTCCAGTGACAGTGTGAAGACGAGCAGCGCGCTGCCCAGCACGGCGGAGCGGATGACCGGCAATGTGACGCAACGAAAGGTCTGCCACTCATTGGCATAGAGATCCTGACTGCCCTCTTCCAGCGCGCGGTCGAAACGGCGCAGTCGGGCGTAGACCTGGGTGACGACGATCGAGGTCAGCGCCGCGCCATGGCCCAGTACCACCGGCCATCCCGGGATCAGTGGATAGCCGCTGGTGAGCGAGAGCCCGATGAACGAGAAGAAGGTGAGCAGCGCGACACCGGTGATGACGCCCGGGAGGATGAGCGGGAGCAGCACCAGTCGTTCGAAGGCGTCCTTGCCGGGAAACTGGAGCCGGTCGAGCACAAAGGCGCCGGGCACGCCGACGCCGAGCGCCAGCAGCGTCGCGAGCAGGGCGAGCTTGAGACTCGCACCGGCGGCATCGAGCATGGCGCTGTCATGTGCGAGCACCCCGAACCACCGCAGAGTGAACGGCTTGAACGGCCATGCCACGATGGTCGCGTCGTGAAAGGAGTACAGGATGACGACGACGAGCGGCAGATAGATGAAGAGGAAAACGGCGATACCCGTGAACCAGAGGCTGCGTGCCCACCAGTCGGTTGGGCGGTTGGGCGATTGGGCGATTGGGCGGTTGGGCGGTTGGGCGATTGGGCGATTGGACGGTTGGGCGATTGGGCGGTTGGCGGCGGTCATGTGTGCAGCGCTCCCCGCGCCATTCCGGCTCGTCCCTCTAACCGTCCAACCGCCTTACCGTCCTGCCGGCCACCCTCCTGTCCCGCGTAGTTCATCCGGTCTTCCAGCTTCCGCGCCAGCGTGAGCAGGATCAGCGTCATGCCAAGCATCACCACCGAGACTGCGGCGCCGAGCGGCCAGTTGTAGGCCACGCCGAAGAGGCTCACCACGAGATTGGAGACCATGAGCGCACTGTCGTTGCCTCCCAGCAGGACCGGCGCGATGAAGTCGCCCATGCTGAGAACAAAGGCGAAAGTGCACCCCGCGATCACTCCCGGCAGCGAGAGCGGCAGCACGACATGCCAGAAGGTGCGCCACCGGCTGGCATAGAGATCCTGGCTCGCTTCCTTCAGCGCTGGCGCGATCGACTCGAGCCCGGCGTAGATCGGCATGAGCGTGAACGGGGTGTAGATGTGCACCAGCGCCAGCATCACCGCCCACTTGCTGTAGAGCAGGAAGGCGAGCGGCTGGTCGATGATCCCGACTGCCTGCAGGAAGCCGTTGAGGATTCCCTCCTGCCCCAGGATGATCTTCCACGCATACGCCCGCACCAGGTAGCTCACCCACAGCGGGATGATCACCGCCATGTAGAGCAGGTTGCGATGCTTCTTGACCTTGAATGCCAGCAGGTAGGCGAGCGGGTAGGAGAGCAGCAGCGAGGCGAGCGTCACCCGGAGCGCGATGCCGGCGGAGAAGAGGATCGTGCTGGGATAAAGTGGCGTGCCGAAGAGCCGGCCGTAATTCTCCAGCGTGAGCTCATGAGTGAGCTGGCCGTTCTTGAGCCGGAAGAAGGAATGGGCAAAGAGAAAGAGATATGGCAGGAAGAGCAGCGCGGTGACCCAGCCGACCGGCAGCGCCGCGCCGATGATCGTGGTGAGCCGGCGGCTGGCGCGGATACGGTCGAGCACGCCTCGGCGCTCGCGCGTGCCTGGGACCACCCCGGTCTCACCACGCTCACTCCCCAAGACAGACTCCGCGTTCCGCCGGCCAGGTAATGCCGAACTGCGACCCCTCGATCGGTGGTGCGTCCCCCGCGGGCCACTGCAGCATCAACGGCTGTCCGTCGGCGAGTACCGCATGGAGCCGGATGAGCGAACCGGCGAAGACGACGTCCTTGGCGGTGACCTCCAGCCGGTGCGCAACCGTCTCTCCCGGACGGACCGGCCGCAGGAATTCCGGCCGCACGGCGAACCAGCTGTCGGCGCCCTCGCGCCACGCTGCGGCAGCCGTTGCACGGACATTCACCCCGCCAATCATCACCGCGATCATTTCGTCGTCCACCCGCCGCGCCGCCGTCGCCTTGAGCAGGTTGTTCTCGCCCAGGAAATCGGCGACGTAGCGTGTGGCCGGCTGGGCATACATCGTGGCGGGGGGATCAAGCTGGGCGATCCTGCCGTTCTGCATCAGCGCGATCCGGTCGGACATCGTCAGCGCCTCTTCCTGATCGTGCGTCACGTAGATGAAGGTGATGCCGAGCTGCCGGTTGAGGTGCCGCAGCTCGAGCTGCATCTCCTTGCGCAGTTTCAGGTCGAGGGCGCCGAGTGGTTCGTCGAGCAGCAGCACGCGGGGCCGGTTGACCAGCGCGCGCGCGAGCGCCACCCGCTGCTGCTGGCCGCCGGAGAGCTGGCGCGGGGCCCGCTGCTCCAGATGGCCCAGCTGCACCAGCTCCAGCGCCTCTGTGACGCGCGTGGCAAGCTCCGCTCCGCTGACGCCGCGCATCCGGAGCCCGTAGCCGACGTTGTCGCGCACACTCATGTGGGGAAAGAGCGCGTACTGCTGGAAGACGGTATTGAGATCGCGCTTGAACGGCGGCAGCCCGGTGAGCGGAGTGCCGTCCATGAGAATCTCGCCGCTGGTCGGATGCTCGAAGCCGGCGATCATGCGGAGGGTGGTGGTCTTGCCGGAGCCGGAGGCGCCCAGCAGCGTCAGGAACTCGCCAGGCTGCACATCGAGGTCGAGCGCGTCGACCGCGACGAACGCGCCGAAACGCTTGGTGACGGCGCGGAGCTGGAGAATTGGAGGCATGAGGTGAGGCGATTGGGCGATTCGTCGATTGGGCGATTAGGCGATTGAGCCGCACCAATCACCAATCGCCCAACCGCCCAACCGCCCGATCGTCTAGTTCCCCGCCTTCACCTCATTCCAGATCTCCTGGTACTTCTCCCGCTTGGTGCCCCACTGCCAGAAATTCACCTTCGTGCCGTAGTCGGCGATGTCCTTCTGCAGTGCGGCCGCATCGGCGGTCATGTACGCCTTGGCCGCCGGGTTGGCGACGTTGTACGCGGTGACGTCGGCCATGAGCTTCTGGGTGAACGGCTGCGCGGCGTATTCCAGGAAGGCATAGACGGCGTCGGGGTTCCGGGCGCCCTTGGTCACCACCCAGTGATCGGCCCAGGCGGTGGTGCCTTCGGCAGGGATCATCTCGCCGACCGGGAAGCCCGCGGCGCGCAGCTGGGTTGTCATGAGCGGCCAGCCCTCGCCGGCAACGATCTCACCGGCCTGGAACAGCTGAGTCATGTCGCCCGCCGTCGCCCAGTACTTGCGAATGTTCGGCTTCAGTTCCAGCATCTTCGCCTTGACCTGTGCCAGCTGGTCATCGGTGAGGTTGTAGAGCTTCGAGGGGTCGGCCGGATCGTCGAAGCCGAGGACCTGGGCCACCATGTAGAGCGTGGCGATATCATCCTGCAGCGACAGCTTGCCCTTGTACTTCTTGTCCCACAGCTCGGCCCAGGAGGTCGGCGCGGGGTCGAACTTGGTGGTGTTGTAGATCATCGGGTTCGGCCCGAACGCCCACGGGAGGCCGTAGATCACCGTGTCCTTCCGGGCCACGACGAGGCTGCGGAAGCTCGCCATGAGGTCGCCATAGCTCGGAATGCGCTTGAGGTCGAGCGGCTGCGTCAGGCCAGCCTCGATCACCGCGGTCACCGCGTCGCTGGAGGGCGAGATGAGATCGATCGTCTCGGCGCCACCGGCGCGGAGCTTCGCGACCAGGTCGTCGCTCGAACCCATGTAGGTCGCCGTCACCTTCACGCCGCAGGCCGCCTCGAACGGCTTGATGAAGAGCGTGTCGGTGTAGCCCTCCCACACCATGAAGTTGAGGTCGCCGCCGATCGGCTTGGGGCAGAGCTGGGCGAGGTAGGTCGTCGCATCCACCCGCGCATCGCTGGTCGGGGTGATGGTGATCTTCTGGACGGCGCCGGCGGCCATAGCCCCGGACTTGTCACCGCCACAGGCGGTCAGAGAGAGGAGCGCGAGCGGCAGCAGGGCGGCGCAGGCGCCGAAGCGAACGGGGCGCATTGGCAAGGGACCTCGGCGAAGGGGAGAGGGGAACGAGCGGGCATAACCTACATCCCGGCGCAATTCACGCAATCACCCGGGGTTGGAGGGGTCGACTTTTCCCCCGTCGAGGGGTAATCTCGGCAACCCCCTGTAGCCGGAGCCGTGTCATGCCCCCCGTCATTCGCCTTGCGACCCCGATCCCCGGTCCCGCCAGCCTGGCGCTTGCCGCGCGCCGCGCCAAGGCGGTGCCGCGAGGCGTCCCGGCGACGACACCGATCGCGGTGGTCCAGGCTGACAACGCCGTGCTGACCGATGCCGACGGCAACCGGCTGATCGACTTCGGCGGCGGCATCGGGGTGGTCAACACGGGGCACCGGCATCCCGGCGTGGTGCAGGCGGTGCGGGATCAGCTCGACCACTTCACTCACGTCTGCTTCCCGGTGACGATGTACGAGCCGTATATCGCGCTCGCCGAGAAGCTCAACGCGCTCGCGCCCGGGAGCCACGAGAAGCGCACTTTCTTCGTCAACAGCGGCGCCGAGGCGGTGGAGAATGCCATCAAGGCGGCTCGCCGATTTACCGGCCGCCAGGCGGTGGTCTGTTACGAGCATGCCTTTCACGGCCGCACCTACCTCGGCATGACGCTCACGTCAAAGGTGAGTCCCTACAAGCTCGGCTTCGGGCCGTTCATGCCGGAGGTGTACCGGCTGCCGTTTCCCTATTGCTACCGCTGCCCGACCATCCAACCGCCCAACCGCCCAACCGCCTGCTGCATGGCGGACCGCGGGCATCTGGAGCACCAATTCGCCGCGATGGTCGATCCCGGCTCGGTGGCCGCGATCATCCTCGAGCCGGAGCTGGGCGAGGGCGGCTTCGTGCCGGTGCCGAAGGACTACATGGCGATGCTGGCCGGCTTCTGCCGGGATCATGGAATCTTGCTGATCGCCGACGAGATCCAGACCGGCTTCGGGCGGACGGGAAAGCTCTTTGCCTCGGAGCACTTCAATCTGGTGCCGGATCTGCTCATCACCGCCAAGTCGCTGGCTGGCGGACTGCCGCTGGCCGCCGTCACCGGTCGCGCCGATGTGCTGGATGCCGCGCAGCCTGGTGGACTCGGCGGAACGTACGGCGGCAATCCGCTGGCCTGTGCCGCGGCGCTCGCGGTGCTGGATGCGATGAGCAGGGAGGATGTCCCGGCACGCGGCGCCCGGCTCGGCGATCGCATCCGGGCGCGGTTCCTCACCTGGCAGAAGCGGTGGCCCCAGATCGGCGACGTGCGCGGCATGGGGGCGATGATCGCGATGGAACTGGTGAAGGATCCGGTCACGAAGGAGCCGGCCAAGGAGCTGACGGGCAAGCTGCAGGCCGAAGCGCTCCAGCGCGGTTTGATCCTGCTCTCCGCCGGCACCCTTGGCAATGTCATCCGCGTGCTGGTGCCTCTCACGGTGGAGGATGCGGTGCTGGACGAGGGGCTGGCGGTGATGGAGGCGTCACTCGTCGCGGCGACGGCGTAGGGGCCGCATCCGTAGTGGCCGCCTATAGGCGGC
>JANOFA010000887.1:0-3135 GCA_031413355.1 Gemmatimonadota bacterium
CCATCGTGGTGAGATCGGCGCGGCCCGCCAGGCGCACGGCCTCTTGTAGCTCACCGACCATGGCGTCGATCTCCTTCAGCGTCTGCCGCGACTCGGGCGAGCCCGGCCCGTAGTTGTGCTGCGCGCTGTCGAGGCCGATGAGGTGCAGCATCCCGATGCGGCCCCTACGGTGGCCCCACCGAATCGATCAGACGATCCGCAGCATCCGGTCGTCGCTGGGCCTGAGGCCCAGTTTCCGCAGGTACATCTGTTCATCGGCGAAACTGATCAGGGCGTCGGCATCGGTGCCGTCGTCGGGATACAGCGCCAGCCCGGCGCTGAGGGAGATCTGGCAGCTGTGCGGGCCGACGACAATCGGATCGCGCAGCGCGGTCTGCAGGCCTTCCATCAGCGCCATCGCCGTCGCCCGATCGGGGAGCCGTTCGAACAGCCCGCCAAACTCATCGCCCCCCAGGCGCGCAATCGTATCGCTGCGCCTTACCACAAGGGAGAGTCGCGCTGCCAGCTGGATCAGGACCTGGTCGCCCGCGCCGTGACCGAGCCGGTCGTTCACCGGTTTGAAGCCGTCGAGATCGAGGTAGACGACGGCGAGCAGTTCGCGCCGCCGCATGCCGTGGGCGATCGCATGATTGAGCCGGTCGAAGAACAGCGCGCGATTCGGCAGGCCGGTCAGCGGGTCATGCGTCGCCCGGTGCCGCTCCTGCCGGCGCGACTCGTCCAGTTCCGCCATCAGGCGGTGACGTTCGAGGGAATGGCGCAGTGCCCGTCCCAGGCCCCACGAATCGACCCGCCCCTTCACCAGAAAGTCCTGCGCCCCGGCACGCACCGCTTCGATGGCGAGGCGGTCGTCGTCGCTGGCGGTCAGCACAACGATCGGCAGCTCGGGCCAGGCGGCATGCAGCGACTCCACGCTGCACAGCCCGCTGGTATCGGGGAGGTCGAGGTCCAGCAGGATCACATCGGGCCGGTCGACGGCGATCAGGTCGAGCGCCTTTTCGAGATTGGTCGCGCGACGGACCTGGAAGGGGTTCCCCGGCAGTTCTTCGAGCAGGACGCCGAGCAGCATGGCGTCGTCGGGATCGTCCTCGACCAGGAGGACGTGCAGGGAGGCGAGCTGCTTGAGGATCGGATCGGGCTGCACGGGTCCCTGTTCGCGCTGATGAGAAGAGTGCCTTCTCATCACTATCGGCGGCCGGGCCCCTTTCTATAGCGTGACGAGGCCCGATCTCACGGTTTCGTCAGCAGCTCCTCGAACAGCGTGAGCGCCGCAGGGGCCTCACTCTGGCCCAGCCAGAAGATCGCCTTCCGGCGCAGCTCCGGATCGTGATTGCTCTTCGCGATCCGGATCAGGGCCGGCACCCCTTCCTCTTCCGGTCGCTGCGACAGCGCAAAGACCGCGGCCTCCCGCACTTCCCTGTCCCCCCTGGGGTCCCGCACGATCGAATCGAGCCCGCGCGTTGCCGCCTCTCCCGCCGCCTGACCCAGCCAGAACAGCGCGCTCTTCCGGGTCTCGCTGCTGACCCGGTCATTCCGCGCGATCCGGAGCAGTGCCGGCCAGGTCTCCACGCTGTCGGCAAGGGTGGCGGGGAGGATGGCATCCTCTCCCGCCGATTCGCCCCGCTCCGCGACACCAAGCAACCAGCGCGAAGCCTCCGCCGCGGCGACCATCCCGAGGTCGACCGTCGCCTCCCGTCGCCAGCGGCCGCCGACGTAGCTGCGGATGGCGGTCGTACGACCCGCCGTCCGCTCCACCACGACCCGCATCGGGCCATCTGTGCAGGTGCCCTCCCATTCGCCCCGGCCACGACCTGAGCGGTAGGTGATGTTGTGCTCACCGTCACCGCAGACGCCTTCTCGCGCGGCAAAGGCGAACCGCACCGTTCCGTCCCGGACGCCTTTGATACGACTGTCAAGCGCCTGGCCCGCGAGATGGGGTGCCATTCCCACCGCCAAGGCCAGCAGCAGCATGGTTCGCATTGCTGGCCCCTAGTCGTTCAGGATCTGTTCGATGTACTGCGCCGCGCGCGGGTCGTCGGACTGACCCAGCCAGAAGATTGCCTTCTTGCGCATCTCGAGGTTCGTGTCCTTCCGCGCGATATCCACCAGTCGATCCACCACCGTCGAGTCACCCAGCTGCGCCATCGCGAAGATCACCTGCTCCTTGAGCTCCGGTTCAGTCAGCGAGGCGTACAGCGTACCGAGCTCGGCCGCGGAGCCATCGGTCTGACCCAGCCAGAAGATGGCCTTCTTCCGCAGCTCCACCGCACTCTTCGGGCTCTTGGCCACGTCGAGCAGCCAGCGGCGGTCTTCGGCCGTGCCTGACTGGGCTACGCCGAAGATCACCTTGTCCTTGAGCTCGTCGTCCTCCAGCCGCGCGAAGAGACCTCGCAGGTACTCGCCGCCGCCCTTTTCCGACTGCCCCAGCCAGAAGATGGCCTTCTCCCGGACCCCGCGAGGCACGTCTTTCCGCTCGGCGATATCGCGCAGCGCCTGAGCGGCGCGGGGGTCGTCCTGCTGTGCCAGGGCAAAGACCGCCCGCTCCTGCAGGTCGGCGTCGCCGGTGCGCCGGGCGATTGAATCGAGCGCCACTACCGCCTCCGGCGTATTCACCTGCGACAGCCAGAACACCGCCTGTTGCCGCACCTCGGCGTCCGGGTCGTTGCGGGCTGCGGCGACCAGAATCTTCGCGGCTTCGCCCTCGCCCGCCTGGGCCACGAGGAAGACGGCCTTGCGTCGCAGGCAGACCGAACCGGGGTCACGCCGTGCCAGCACCCGGGTCAGCAGCGGGAGCGCCCGGTCGTGGTCCATCTGCAGCACGGCGTTGAGCGCCGCCATTTTCACATCGGATTCTTCATCGCAATTCCCCTGACCGGCTGTGCCACCGGGCGCGGTCGCAGTCTCCCCTTCCCGGATCACCGCCTCGGCCGCGCCCGGATCTCCCTCCCGGGCGAGCGAACCCCGGATACGGACTGCGAGGGCGTCGCCATCACCCCGAGTGGCGGCGGCAGGATACTTCGTGCGCTGCTGCTCGAGCGCCGCGAGCGCCAGCCTGGCGTTGTCCGCCCCGCCGGTCCGGTACTGCGCAAACGCCTGCCAGTAGAGCGCGTCGGCGGTATAGCCGGACTTCGGATACTT
>JANOFA010000888.1:0-1307 GCA_031413355.1 Gemmatimonadota bacterium
CCCACCAGCCTCGGGCTCGCTGCCGTAGGCCACCGCAGCCACCACGGCGGCCCACCAGCCGCGATGGGCCGCGACGCCGTCGGTGCCTCCTTCCATTCTCCAGCGCCAGGTCTCCAGGTAGCCGATCTGTCCAACGCGCCCAGCACCCAGGCGACGGACCGCCACGGCGACGTGACCGCCACGCCGCTCGAGCGGTATCGCATCTCCAGCCAACGGCGCCAGATCGTGCAGCCCGAGCAGCTCGCGTGACATCGGACCACCCGAGCTGAGTGCGGGGCGCACCATCACCCCACCCCGGCCTGGCGCCAGCACCCGGAGAGTCGTGGTGCTCGCCCCCTCGGGGCCAAGCAGTGCCCCGCCACCCTGACGCACAAAACTCACGATCGCGCTGGCATGGGCTGCCGCAGTCGAGTCAAGCGCGATGACTGCCGCGTGGCGTGCCGTGTCAAGCGGAAATGGCCTCCCCTGTGTCACATCGATGCCCGGTGCGACGGCCAGGCGGCTATCGACCTTCCAGCCCCGCTCCTCCAGCGCCGCCGCCACGAACTTCGACTCCCACCCCGCGGCGCCAAGCAGCACCAGGTGCCGGCGATTCACAATTGGCGGAGGAGTGGAAGTCGCCATGACTGCGCGGTCCGCCGACCGGACCGCCGCGTGCACTTGGCCGGCGACAGCCGCCAATCGCACCGATGCTCCAAGCGCGCCGAGGGTGAGACTGTCGAGTGGACCGAGATCATCGCTGAGTCGTACGGTCGCGCCGGCGGGCCCGGTGACACGGAGGCTCACCACCCCTGCGGGATCGGGGCGACGTTCCGCTTCGATCATGAGTGGAGGAATCCCGCCGTCCGACCAGCGGACGCCGAGGCCCGTCCGCCGCAGCGCGACGAGCCAGTCGCGAATCAGGGGAGTGGGGGCGGAACGCAGTGCCACGCCCAGCGTATCTGCCGGTGGAGTGGTCGACCATTGCGCGAGCACGGTCTCCGTGGGGGATTCCGTCAGCGCCACTCTGCTCCCGGCCGACCTCCGGGACAGGGCCTCCACCGTGAGCCAGAGGAGCGCACCCAGTGCCATGCACCGGAGCAGCAGTTCCACCCTGGGCCGGTCAACGCGTGAGGGCATAGATCACGATATTGACGCCGAAGCGGGTGTTATCGACCGCGTAGAAGCCGCCTCAGACGCTGTAGTTCGGCGCTTCGCGCGTGATGGTGACGTCGTGCGGATGCGATTCGCGCAGCCCGGCCGATGTAATCCGCACGAATTCCGTGTTTGCCCTGAGCTCGTCGATATCGCGACAGCCCACATAGCCC
>JANOFA010000889.1:0-1569 GCA_031413355.1 Gemmatimonadota bacterium
CGGTCTGGTGCGCACCCCGATGACCGAGATGCTCACCGCTTCGGAGCCGGTCGCCAAGGCCTCGGCGGCGATGCACCCGCTGGGCCGGATTGGCGAGCCGGATGATGTCGCCGGGGCCATCGCCTGGCTGCTGTCGCCCGAAGCCGCCTGGATCACCGGTCAGGTCTTCGGTGTCGATGGCGGGCTCGGCACCATCCGTTCCCGACGCTAGCCGGTCAACCTGGAATTGGAGGAACAATGTCCACCATGATCGCGCACCATCGCACGCTCGCCACCCTGCTTGACACCATGGCGGCCACCGGGCGATTCAGCACCATGATCGAGGCACTCAACGCCGCGGGGATGAACCGCGCGCTGCGGCTGCAGGGCCCCTTCACCCTCTTTGCGCCGAGCGACTGGGCGTTCGAGCAGCTGCCGAAGCATGTCATGACGGGGCTGCTGCGGGATCCGCTCCGGCTTCAGCCAATGCTCCGTGGGCATCTCGTCGCGGGCACGTACTTCGAGCGGGATCTCATCCCCTTTACCCGGTTGCCCAACCTCGCCGGGCGCTCCATCAATCTCTCGCTGGGCGACGGCGACGTCTTCGTCAACGGGATCGGCATCGTGACCACCGATATCCAGGCCGGCAACGGTGTCGTGCATGAATTGGACGGAGTGCTGTTTCTCGATTGAGCGGCGCTGGGCGGTAGGCGGTAGGAGCACTCGCGCCTACTCCCTACCGCCTATCGCCTCTCACCCTCTGATAGGCTCAAACGAAAAGGACCAGGCTCACCGCCTGGTCCTTTCATTATGGAGCTGAGGGGGATCGAACCCCTGACCTCTGCATTGCGAACGCAGCGCTCTCCCAGCTGAGCTACAGCCCCGTGGAACGGGGGGGTAAGCTAGCCATGGGGGCGGGCGTGGGTCAAATGGGCCGATGGCAATTAGCCGTTGGCCGTCAGCCGTCAGCGTTCGGCGGCAAGCGGGTGAGGACCCCAGAGCGGGCGTTGCGTCCGCCCATCCCTGCCTTCCAGCTCGCCCTGAGAGCGGGAGCCGAGCCCGCGGCGGGGTCCTCAAGCCGCGTAGCCGCGTGGGGGGGGGCAGCCGTCAGCCGTCAGCCGTCAGCCATCGGCCGTCAGCGGTCAGCAGTCAGCAGTCAGCGGTCAGCTGTCAGCCGTTAGCCGTTAGCCGTTAGCCGTCACCAAATGGTGTCATCCTGAGGAGCGACGCGACGAAGGATCTCTCAAGGCCGGATCCGCGGCCAATGCCTGGCTCCGTAGCAAAGAGATCCTTCGCTGCGCTCAAGATGACAGCAAGAATGCTGCTGGCTGCTCAATGCCAGTCGCCCAATCGCCCAATCGCCCAATCGCCTAATCGCCTTCCGCCTACCGCCTCCCGTCCTTCGCCTAGTGGTGTGGCAGTGGCCGGTCTCGATACGTGAACCAGTAGCCCTTCCGCTCCATCAGGTAGTCGAGATGAACATGCTTGGGGGAAAAGCACCCGGATTCGCGGCCGGGGCCGTCCTGACGCTGGCCATGGCGATCGGTGCCACGAGCGCCATGTTCAGCGCGGTTTCTTCCGTGCTCTTCA
>JANOFA010000890.1:0-1218 GCA_031413355.1 Gemmatimonadota bacterium
AGACTGGCCTGTGGCGAGCCAACGACACCCTGCGGGCTCACCAGCCATCCGCCCAGCCAGGCGGTGACGCCGGCCAGGAGGAGTGCGAGAAATGAAAGAACCAGCGCCGCCGTTGGCGGGAGCTGCGGGTCCGGCCGTCGCAGGAGCCAGCTGAGAATGAAGAGCGCGACCACCACCATGTTCCGTGTGCCATACAACCGGGTGAGGCGGAAGGCCCGGAGGGAATGAGGAATCGCGAGCCAGTTGATGAATTCGAGCGGTGCGACGATGAGCGCCGCCAGTGTCCCTCCGCCGATCAGGCGAAACGCCAACTGGGCCCAGGAGGCATCCCTGGTCGCGAGGAAGAGGAGATCGGCCCCGGCAGACGCCACGAGCAGCCCCAGCGGCAGGAGCACCGGCAAGTGATGGAGCGAGTATCCGAGGATGCGAACATCTGTTTTCACGACCTGCTCCAGCGTTGATTCTGCGCGCACCAGAAGTGCGCGATCCGGCGCAAAAACAAAGCGGGCGTGGCGCAGGCTTGTCAGCCTGAACACCACGCCCGCATCCTACGGAACGATCTTCCGTCTGACCGGACAGAAGAATGCGCCTGCGCAACTTCCGCTCTTACGACCGCCAGAGTGTATCCCGACACCCACGGCAGCGCAAGGCAGCGACGTCCGCCTACCCTGCGTCACACATGCTGCAACAACAACTCCAGCTGGTGCCGCAGCTCGCCGAGGCTCTTCGACTTGAACGCGCTCTTGGTCTCTTCCAGCACCCGCACCGTCTCCTGAACCGCGGCCTGCAGCTGCGCGCCGCGCGGGCAATTCATCAGCTGGCAGGGGCTGGTGCTCACCGGCTGATTATTGAGTGCCCGGCCAAGCTGCTCGATGTCCGTCAGCGAGCCCATGACGTTGCGCAGTGTCAGCGCCAGGAAGACGTCCACCGAACTGCCGGATGCGGGTGCGCCGGGCCCCGTCAGTTGGCTGAACTCCTCGCGCCATCCCTTGAGCCGCTGTTCGGTCTGCTGCATCGCCTTGTATACGCGGAAACGCGATACCGCCGCCCGGGTCTTGGTGAGCAGCAGCGGGAAGTCCACCGGCTTGGTGAGGTACGCCGCGACCGGCAGCTCGATGCATGCCACCGCCGACCGGACGGAGGGATAGCCGGTCAGGATGATGACGGGAAGGCTGTCGCCCCGCTCGGCGACCTGACGCACGACGTTGAGGACGTCGC
>JANOFA010000891.1:0-7504 GCA_031413355.1 Gemmatimonadota bacterium
TGATCACGATCCCGGCCCACGCCACTGGCGGCAGGGCGGTGATCGCGCCGGCGGCGTAGCACACCACACCGGTGCCGAGAAGGCGCGGCATGGCTCGGTCGCACCAGCGAGGGAACGGTGCGGGGCTGCCGAAGAACATCGGGATCATCAGGCTTCCCAGCCCGAACGAGGTCATCACCACGAAACCGACGAGCGCCAGGTGAAAGTGGGCTGCGATGAGTCCCAGTCGCGGCGTGGACCACCAGCCGAATGCGTCGCCGATCCGGGCACCTGCCACGAACATCGCCAGCCCGAAATTCATGTGGGCGTAGGAGACGTAGATGCCGAGCTGCCGGTTGCGGGGCGCGCGTCGCCGCTGGGACAGGAGGTTCCACGCGTGGCCGAACACGGCGGCAAAGAGCGCCAGCCACCCCAGCGATTGCAGGTGACGCTGGCCCAGCAGCAGCCCGCAGACCAGAAGTCCGACGCCCGCGATGTGCAGGCCGAGCGACATCCAGCCGACTCGGCGGCTCCGTTCACCGATGCCGAGCATGGCGGGGAAGATCTGGTACAGCACACCAGTGATCACCGTCGTTAGGCAGCCGAGGGTGAAGAGATGGGTTGCCGCCAGCACGCGCGGGTCGAGGAAGGTGCCGCCGGCGAGCGGGGCGGCAATGCCGATCAGTCCGGCGCCGCCCAGCAGCGCCCAGCCGAGGCCCGCGGCAAAGTGGCTCGCAATGAGGGGGAAGTACGGGATGGCCTGTCCGGTGACCGGCAGGGCGTGCGGGGCCGGCCCCACCCGTGGGCCGGAGGGTGGCGCCGAGGTCGGGGCGGAGTTGGTAGTCATGAGGCAGTTATAATATCACGCCAACATGATAATTCCATGAAGAACGCAACCCGGAGAGGCGGCCGACGGACGAGAGTCAGGAGTGAGGCGGCGGATCGCCCACCTCACTCCTTACTCCCTACTCCCTATTCCCTACTCCCTACTCCCTACTCCCTACTCCTCACTCCTCGTTCCTCACATATTCTCCACGACCGCCTTTCCGAACCCGCTGCACGACAGCAGTGTCGCGCCGGCCATCTGTCGCTCGAAGTCGTAGGTCACCCGCTTCTGCCCGATCGTCGCCTCGAGCCCCTTGATGATCAGGTCGGCCACTTCGGGCCAGCCGAGGTAGCGGAACATCATCTCGCCGGAGAGGATCAGCGAACCGGGATTCACCTTGTCCTGGTTGGCGTACTTGGGGGCGGTGCCGTGGGTCGCCTCGAAGATGGCGTGGCCGGTGAGGTAGTTGATGTTGGCGCCGGGGGCGATGCCGATGCCGCCGACCTGGGCCGCCAGCGCGTCGGAGATGTAGTCGCCGTTCAGGTTCATGGTGGCGATCACTTCATACTCGGCGGGCCGGGTGAGAATCTGCTGCAGGAAGGCATCGGCGATCACGTCTTTGATGATCACGCCGCCGGGCAGCCGGCACCACGGGCCGCCATCGATTTCCACCGCGCCGTATTCCTGCCGGGCCAGCTCGTAGCCCCAGTCGCGGAACCCACCCTCGGTGTATTTCATGATGTTGCCCTTGTGCACCAGCGTCACGCTCTTCTTGCCCTGGCGGATGGCGAAATCGAACGCCGACCGGATGAGGCGCTTGCTGCCCTCCTCGGAGATCGGCTTGATACCGATCCCGCTGCTGTCGGGGAAGCGGATCGTATTGACGCCCATCTGGTCCTGCAGGAAGCCGATCAGCTTGACTGCCTGGTCGCTCCTCGCCTTGAACTCGATGCCGGCGTAGATGTCCTCGGTGTTCTCGCGGAAGATGATCATGTCCACCAGCTCCGGCTGCTTCACCGGGCTGGGCACCCCGGTGAACCAGCGCACCGGCCGGACGCAGGCATAGAGGTCGAGCTTCTGCCGCAGCGCCACATTGAGCGAACGGAAGCCGCCACCGACCGGCGTCGTGAGCGGGCCCTTGATTCCCACCAGATAGTGGTTGATCGCCCGCAGGGTATCGTCCGGCAGCCAGCTGTCGAGCTTGTCGCGCGCCTTTTCGCCGGCGAACACTTCGAACCACATCGCCTGACGCTTCCCGCCATAGGCCTTCCGCACGGCGCCATCAAAGACATGCTGCGACGTGCGCCAGATATCGGGTCCCGTCCCGTCCCCTTCGATGAACGGCAGGATGGGCCGGTCCGGGACCACCAGTCCCGCGGGCGTCATGGTGATGGTGTCGCCGCCGGTGGGCGGCACGAGGCTGTCAAATGTCGGAGGGGTCGGCATGGGCGCTGCGTCCTCGTAAGTTGGTACCGGTCCGGAACGATGACTTTCGGTTGTGCGCTGAACTACAGGCTGGCAAAATAACCCCTATGAACTCGCCCGCTCCCGATCCCGCCGGCCCGCCTCGCCTCTCCGCGGCCCGGCAGGCGTCCGCGGCCGCCGCGGCGCAATCGATTCTCGGCACCTTCGACGCGCACCAGGCGCAGTTCCGCCTGGTGACCCGGCGGGCCGAGGGGCGCTTTCTGCAGCGGGACTGGGGGGGCGGCCAGCAGGACGCGGTGGAGCGGCTGACGCTGTATCGCCGGTTCGTCGGCTGGTCGGTGCAGGAGCTTCGCCGAATCCTGGGCGATGACGCCCTGGATCCAACGCTGTGGCGCGCGGCCGGCCAGGTGTACGTCCGCACCGCGGGCCTTCGGCTGGACGCCGAGCTGGCGCTCACGTTCTTCAACTCGGTCGTGCGGGAACTGCTGCATGCGGTGGGTCCGGCGGCGGGCGTCTACTTCGACGACGCCACGTTTCAGGCGCTGCCACCGGTGTCGTCGCTGGAGGGCCTCAAAGTCTACCCCGCCGGTCGCGCGCTCGAATCCATCCTGTTCGATCTGTTGGGCGACCTTCCCTTCGTGGCGCACTACCCCGGGCGCGCGGCGGATGCCGGCCTGCTTGCGACCGCGCTCACGGACGAGCTGGCCCGCCAGCCGGGGACGGTGTGCCTCGAGGCGATGGAGCTGGTCCCCGCTCCCTTCTACCGCAACAAGGGGGCGTATCTGGTTGGCCGGGCGCGCACCTCGGCGGGCCTCATTCCGCTCCTCTTTCCCCTGGTGCATGACGAGCAGGGACTCCGGGTGGACGCATTGCTTGCCACGCAGGATGAGGCGAGCATCGTCTTCTCGTTCACCCGGTCTTATTTCCACGTGGAGCTGGAGTGCCCCCGCGCGCTGGTGGACTTTCTCCGCTCCATCATGCCGCGCAAGCCCATCGAGGAGCTCTACACCGCGCTGGGCTATCACAAGCACGGCAAGACGGAACTGGTCCGCGCGCTGCTGCGCCACCTGGAGGAACACGAAGCGCGCTTCCTGCCCGCGGAAGGCGACAAGGGGCTGGTGATGGTCGTCTTTGCGCTGCCGTCACTCAACGTGGTGTTCAAGCTGATCCGCGACCGTTTCGGCCCGCCCAAGCAGACCACCCGGCAGCAGGTGATGGAGAAGTACCACCTGGTCTTCGTCCGCGACCGGGTGGGCCGCCTGGCGGACGCCCAGGAGTTTGCCGGGCTCGAGTTCGAGCGCCATCGCTTTGATCCCGCGGTGCTGGCGGAGCTGCGGGCGGAATGTGCCGGCAGCGTCACCGTCGAGGGGGACCGGGTCGTTATCAGCCACCTCTACACCGAGCGGAAGGTGACGCCGCTCAATCTCTACCTGCGCCAGGTGGACGAAGCCCAGGCCATCGAGGTCGCCCTCGATTTCGGCCAGGCCATCCGCGATCTGGCCGCTGCGAATATCTTCACCGGCGACATGCTGCTGAAGAACTTCGGGGTGACCCGCAATGGGCGGGTGATCTTCTACGATTACGATGAGCTTTGCCTCCTCACCGAGTGCCGCTTCCGCGCCATTCCGGCGAGCCGGCACGATGAGGACGAATACAGCGCCGAACCGTGGTTCTCTGTCGGCGAGCACGACATCTTTCCCGAGGAGTTCCGTGCCTTTCTTACCCTGCCCGGCCGAGTGGGCGACGCTTTCATGGCGGCCCACGGCGAGTTGCTCACCGTGGAATTCTGGCAGCGCATGCAGGCGCTCGCCGAGGCGGGAGCGGTGATCGACATCTACCCCTACAAGCCGGCGCGGCGGCTGCGATGACCCTGTTTTCCATTGCCGGCGCCACGGTGCAGTATGGCGCCAACATCCTGCTCACCGATATCAACCTGACCGTCGCCGCGGGGGACCGGTGGGGCATCATCGGCCGCAACGGCAGCGGCAAGACCTCCCTCTTCCGCATGGTGACCGGCGCGCTCCTCCCCACCAAGGGCTCGGTGATGCGCGCCCCGCAGCTGCGCTGGGCGGAGCTGGACCAGCATCGCGCCTTTCCCGGCGCGACCACCGTCTGGGAAGCGGCCAGCGGTCCGTTCGCCGAATTGCTCGAGCTGGAACACTCGCTCCAGGCTCAGGCGCATGCCATGGGCGAACGCGGTGATGCCCTGACCGAAGCCGAGCTGACCCGCTACGACCACGACCTCGAGACGTTTCAGCGCGCCGATGGCTATGGCATCCACGCCCGCATCGCGGCGGTGCTGCACGGACTCGGCTTCGATCCCGACCGCGCCGTCACCCAGCAGCTGGCCACGCTGAGCGGTGGTGAGCGCGGCCGCCTGGGTCTGGCCTGCCAGCTCGTCGCCCCGACCGATCTGCTGCTGCTCGACGAGCCCACCAATCACCTCGACCTCGAGACGACCGAGTGGCTGATCGGCCACCTGCGCGGCCTCGAGGCCGGGTTGCTGATCATCAGTCATGACCGCGCCTTCCTCGATGAAGTCGCCGATCACATGCTCCACCTCGAGGGCGGCACCGGCTACACCTATACTGGCGGCTATACCGCCTTCGTCGCCCAGCGCACCGAGCGGCGGCTGTCCACCCAGCGCGCCTTCGACAAACAGGCCAAGGTCATCGCGGCGCAGGAGGACTACATCCGTCGCAACATCGCCGGCCAGGACACCAAGCAGGCCAAGGGCCGGCGCCGTATCCTCCAGCGTATGCCGCGGCTCTCTCCGCCGCCGGGCACGTCGGGGGCGATGGCGCTGCGCTTTCAGCCGCCGGAGCGCGGCGGCGATCAGGTGCTGGTGGCGGACAATGTCTCGGTCGGAGTCGAGGGTCGGGTGCTGCTCGCCGGCTTTTCCGCTTCGATGCGCCGGGGCGATGTGGTCGGACTGGTCGGCCCCAACGGCGCCGGCAAGACCACGCTGCTCGCCTCCCTCCTGGGCCAGCGCCACACCGAGGGCGGCGAAGTCCGGGTCGGCCAGAGCACGACCATCGCCTCGTACCGCCAGGATCTCGCCCAGGTCCCGCGCGAGAAGACGCTGTTCGACACCATCCACGACCTGCGCCCGCAATGGACCCGGGGGCAGGTCTACGATCACCTCGGCCGCTTCGATTTTTCCGGCGACGAGGTGCTGCGCCGCTCGGGCTCGCTTTCGGGCGGGGAACTCGCCCGCGTCGCACTGGCCATCATGACACTGGAGAAGGCCAACCTGCTGGTCTTCGACGAGCCGACCAACCATCTCGATGTGGAGTCGATCGAGGCGCTGGAGGATGCGCTCGAGGGCTACGAGGGCACCGTCCTGCTGGTGAGTCACGACCGGGCGTTGCTGCGCGGGCTCTGCACCAGGGTCTGGCGGCTGGAGGACTCGCGCCTGCGGGACTTCGACGGGAGCTTCGCCGAGTGGGAGACGGTGCAGGCGGAAGAGAAGGCCCGGGTGCTGGCCGCCGCGCGCCAGGTGGTGAAGGGGCAGCGCGAGAAGGCGCGCGCCGGGGAGAAGGAATCCCAGGGCGACCGGAAGGCGCGTCAGTCGGCCCAGCGCACCGCCCGCCGGACGGTGGAGACGACCGAGGCGAGGGTGCACCAGCTCGATGCCGAGGTGACCACCCTGCACGCCGCGCTCGAGGATCCCGCGCTCTACGCCGCGGCCGATGGCGCGACCGTGGCGGCGAAACACTCGGCCAGACTCAAGATGGCCCGCGTCGAGCTGGATCAGGCGTACGCCGAGTGGACCCGGGCGACCGAGGCACTGGACAAACTCGGTCCGTGACCCCGCCGTGACGAGATCTTGATCCTCCGGTCATGCCGTGACGGGAAGATCAACCCTCGCGCAGGCTCGGTTCCCCTTCACCGCGAGTTTCCCGATGGCGTGGCTACGCTCTGCCCCACGGCTCGTACCGGTTCTCCTGCTCGTTGCCTGCCATTCGGCCCCGCCGACGGCGAAGGATGTCGCGCCCAGCGGGAGCAGTGTGGTGCTGCTGCGCAGCGTCGAGGTGGAGCCACGCACCGTGCTCGATTCGCTCAACGGGGCGGCGGCGTTCAATGGCGGGTACGGCTCCTCCCTCGCCATCCGCGGCCGGGATTATTACCTGCTCACTGACCGCGGAGCCAACTTCGACACGCCGAACGCGAATGAAAAGGGGTTCGTGGTCCCGAGCTTCACCCCGCAGATCGGTGTGTTCCGGCTCAAGGGGGCGACGCTGCAGCGGACCGGGGTGATTCTGCTCTCGGACGCCGCCGGAAAGCCGCTCACCGGGCTGCCCAATCCGGCGGGACCGGGCAGCACCGGCGAGACTCCGGTTGCGGTGGGAGGGAAGCCGCTCGCGACCGATCCCGGCGGAGTCGATACCGAGGGACTCGTCGCGCTCGGGGACGGCACGTTCTGGGTGTCCGAGGAATACGGCCCGCACCTGCTCCACGTCGATGCGAAGGGCAGGACCCTGGAGCGCCGCAATCCGTTTAACGGTGGACTGCCGGCGGTGCTTGCCAGGCGCCGGTCGGGGCGGGGGATGGAAGGGCTCGCCTGGGTGGAGTCGACCGGCACCTTGTTTGGGATACTGCAGTCGCCGCTCGACAATCCCAAGGCGGCGGGCCGGGCGTCCACGTCGGTCCGCATCGTCGCGCTGGACGTGGCCGGCAAGACGACGCGGCAGTATCTCTATCAGCTCGACCAGCCGGGATTTGTGGTGAGCGAGATCGTGGCGCTCTCGCCCACCCGCTTCCTGGTGCTGGAGCTCGATACCGACTGGCCGCGCAACGCCGCGAAGCCGTCGGCCCAGAAACGGATCACGCTGGTTGATCTGTCCACCGCGACGGATGTCACCGATCCGGCCGACGGGGCGGAGGGACGCAAGGTCGACGGCAAGACGCTGGAGGCGCTCACGCCAGCGGAGCTTGCTGCCGCCGGAATCGTGGTTGCCACAAAGACCACGCTGGTGGATCTGCTCGATCCGGCGCTCGGCTACGAGCACAACAAGCCCGAGGGACTCGCGGTGATTGATGCCCGGACGATCGCCGTGGTGAATGATGATGACTTCGGCATCGACAGCGACGGGAAAACCGGATACACCGCAAAAAAGCTGAAACCACGCTAGTCCTGACACGATTGGACGTATTGGCCGATGTATGGCGTCGAGGATGGCAGGATAGCCGCTGAGAGGGCGCGGGAGAGCGGGCCGGACTCTTCTCTCCCTCACGTGTTCGCGTGACGTTCAGACGATGACGACGTCATGC
>JANOFA010000892.1:0-3838 GCA_031413355.1 Gemmatimonadota bacterium
CCCCGCCTTGAGTTACGCCCCGGGGAGTTCAGTCGGCTCCCGGTACAGCCACCCCGCCCCGGTGTTGAACACGATCACCCGCTCACCGGCGGAGAGCTGACCACGGGCCAGGAGGAGACGCACGGCGGCCAATCCGGCACCACCCTCGGGGGAGAAATCGATCCCCTCCTCGAAGGACCCCCGGGCCGCTTCCTCAGTCAGCTCGTCATCGGTGACGGCGACAGCAGACCCGCCACTCTCGCGCAGCGCCCGGAGGATCAGTCGATCGCCCAGCGGGCCCGGCACCCGCAACCCACTCGCCACGGTCCACGGCGCATCCCACGGCACGGCATGATCCTCCCCGGCCTCGAACGCCCGGACGATCGGGGCACAGCCGCTGGACTGGACGCTGTACATGCGCGGGGCCGGATCGGTGACCCACCCGGCGTCCCGCAGCTCCTGAAAGGCCTTCCACATGCCGATCAGCCCGGTTCCGCCCCCGGTCGGATAGATGATGGCGTGGGGCAGCGTCCAGTTGAGCTGCATCGCGAGTTCGAGTCCAAGTGTCTTCTTCCCCTCTATGCGATACGGCTCGCGCAGGGTGGAGAGATCCACCGCCTGATGCTCCGCCCCCCACGCGCGGGCAGCCTTGCCGCAGTCGCCGATGTGGCCGTCCAGCAGTTGCAGGTCGGCGCCAAAGGTCAGGATCTGGGCGAGAATCGGACGCGGGGTGGTGCGGGGCGCGTAGACCCGAACCGTGACACCAGCTCGCGCCGCATACGCCGCCGCCGCAACCCCGGCATTGCCGGCAGTGGGAATCACGAACTGTGTCGCTCCGGCGGCGACGGCGCGGGTGATTGCCGCGCTGAGCCCCCGGGCCTTGAAGGACCCGGTCGGGTTGGCCGCCTCATCCTTGATCCAGAGATCGGGTAGCCCGAGGCGCGACCCCGTCCGCACACAGGGCAGCAGCGGTGTATCTCCCTCGCCCAGGGTCACCGGTTGCTCCGTGGAGGTCAGCGGCAGGAAGGGCCGGAAGCGCCACATCCCCTGCCCGCGGCGTACCTCGGCCCGAGCGATCAGGCCTGGCAGCGGACGATCGGGATAGCGGACCAGCCAGGGCTGTCCACACCGGTCGCACACGGATGCCAGGCCTTCCGGGCCGCGACGCTGGTCACAGCCGGAGCATTCGAGCTGCCAATCCATCAGGAAATCATCCGTCGCGAAACGGTTGTCGTGTCAGGCGGCGAGAAACCGCTCGGCAAGCTGTTCCAGCCGATCGTCGCGACGCGAGCGGGCATAGGCGAGAATCTGCTCGACTTCGGTGCGAAGCGCCGGGTCGCCCCACTGGTAGCCGGTGGCGGCCTCGGCGCCGGGCGAGTCGCCCTTGTTCGCCGCTTCGAGGAGCACCCAGGCGGCGGCCAGCGGAAAACCCGGGTCGCTGCGGGGTGGAAGCTCATAGCGGATCGGGACGTCGTCCTGATCTTCCTTGACGAAGGCGCGTGACATGAGTGGAAGCTAGCAGGTGGCAGGTGGTGGGTGGCAGGTAGCCGGTGGCAGGTGGCAGGTGGAAGTGCAACGGCTACCGGGTCAGGTGCCTTTCACGACGGCGGCCAGCACCCGTTCCGCCAGCCGCTGGGAGAATCCCGGCAAGGCGGCGATCTCCCCAATCGAGGCTGACTTCACGCCGGCCAGGCTGCCGAACTTCTCCAGCAGGAGCCGCCGTCGGTTGGGACCGACGCCAGGAATCTCCAGCAGCGCCGAGGTGATCGTGCGCTTGGTGCGGCGCAGCCGGTTATACGTGACGCCGAATCGATGGGTCTCGTCGCGCAATCGCTGCAGCAGCCGGAGCGACGGACTGCGACGAGGCAACCGGAGGCTGTCGGATCGGCCAGGGAAGAAGATCTCTTCCTCCTTCTTGGCGAGACTGACGATCGGGATGTCGCCGCACCCGAGTGCGGCTGCCGCTTCGACGGCGGCGGAGAGCTGGCCCTTGCCGCCATCGATCACGATCAGGTCCGGCAATGGCTTCGCCTCGTCCCGCCGGCGGGTCAGGTAGCGCGTGATGACCTCATGTATCGCGGCAAAGTCGTCCTGCTGTCCGGGGCCCTTGATCTTGAATTTGCGATAGTCGCTCTTGCGCGGCCGACCGGCCTCGAACCAGACCAGCGAGCCGACGGTGTCGCGTCCCTGGTTGGTGGAGATGTCGACACAGATCATGCTGCGCGGCACAGCGTTCAATCCGAGATCGCGTCCCAGCGCGTAGACCGGATCGCCGGAGCGCTCGTCGGTCTCGAATGATTCGATCCGCAGGCTCTCCATGAGATGGCGGGCATTCTGGTCGGCGAGGTCCAGCCAGCGACGGGCGGTGCCGCGCTGCGGGACATTCCATTCGGTCTCTGGCAGCAGCTCCTGCAGGAGGTCGATGTCGGTGGGAGGAAACGGCAGCACGAGCCGACGGACCCGGCCCTCCAATGCCACGTAGGAACGCACCAGCAGGAAGCTCAGGATCTGCTCGTCGGTTTCGTCGCCCAGGTTTTCCAGGAACGCCTGTTCGCGCAACACAACCCTGCCCTCCCGCACCCGCAAGAACACACCCACCGCATCATCGCCATCGCGCGCGTATCCCACGATATCCGCATCCCCGGTGCCGAGGGCCTCCACACCGGAGGGTGACTCGACCTGTTCGAGCCACTTGAGCTGGTCACGGAACTGGCCAGCCCTTTCATAGTCCTGGCGCTGGCTGGCACCCAGCATCGCCTCGCGCACCTTGGCGCGAACGTCCACGGTGCGCCCCTCGAGGAAATCGACGACGTCGGCGATCATCGCCCGATAGTCGGATTCGCTCTGCCATCCGACGCACGGGGCGAGGCAGCGCCCGATGTGATAGTCCAGGCAGGGCCGCTCGCGTCGCTCGGACGGGAGATCATCGGCACAACTCCGCACCGTGTAGAGCCGGCGAACCACGGCCAGCGTCCTCCGCAGCAGCGCCACATCGGTGTACGGCCCGAAGTACCGCGCTCCCGGGATGTCGCGCCGCCGAGTCACCAGGACCCGGGGAAAGGGGTCGGCGAGCGTCACCGCGATCGACGGATAGCTCTTGTCGTCCTTGAGCCGGACGTTGAACTTGGGGAGGTATTCCTTGATCAGGTTGTTTTCGAGCAGCAGCGACTGCACTTCGTTCGGCACGACGATGGTCTCGACATCGGCGATCTGCCGAACGAGGTAGGCGAGTTTGAGGCTGCTGCCCGCATCGGCGGCGAAATAACTCCGCACCCGGCTGCGCAGCCGCTTCGCCTTTCCGACATACAGCACGTTGCCATCGGCGTCCTTCCACAGGTAGACGCCAGGCTGGTCGGTCAGGGTATCCAGCTTTCGCTGGAGCGACTCAGGGAGGTCCACGTCGACGGAACAGGCGCCCCGTCAGCGCGAGCGCTTCCGGCACACCGGAAACGGTCGTCACCAGCAGGTAGGTGATGCCGAAGGGGGCGAGCGCAAGGAAGGCAGCACCGATCGGTGGCCATGATGGCGCCAGGCGCGAGGCAGACAGGCCAACACCTCCACCCACCAGCGCCGCGCCCCACAGCGTTGCCAGCAGGCGCCACGGGAGCCCGGTCTCGCCGATGCGCCGATTGAGCCCGCGGCGCAGCAGGGCGAGCTCAAGCCAGCCCGCGACACCGGCAGTGGCGGTGAGGCCCACCGCACCCCACTTCGGATCGAGCCCGAGCATCGGCGGAAGGGGCACCGCGGCCAGATAACCAAGCATGGTCGTCAGGACAACCCGCGTCACGGCGACGCGCAGCGGCGTGCGAGTATCCCGCAACGCATAGAACCCGGAGCTGTAGAGCCGTCCCATCGTCGC
>JANOFA010000893.1:0-2920 GCA_031413355.1 Gemmatimonadota bacterium
GGCTTGCCGATCCGCGGTGTGACGACCCAGTCACCGATCCGGGCATCCATCCAGGTCAGCTGCACGCCGGCCACACCGGCACTGAGCAACCCGTCCTCATCCATCCGGATGCCGAACCGGGTACCGCGGGCGTATCCCTCCAGAATGGCGTCGACAGCCGCCAGCAATCGCGTCCGGTCTGCCGGGGCGACGCGCCGGGCGGCGGCTTTCATTTCGACCAGGAACTCGTGCACGGCAATCACATACCAGAGGGAGGCGTCGACTGCATTGAACTCGGGCGCGTCTCCCTGTTCCACGAAGCGATTGGGCAACATCCCTTCCGACACGGCGCCCGCCCACTCGACCAGGATGTCCCGGGCGTCATCGAGTCGGCCAGCTGCCAGGCAGAGGCCGCGCAGAGCGATGAAGGTGTCTCGTCCCCAATCGGTGAACCAGGGGTAGCCGGCGATGATCGTCTTGCCGGACCCGCGGGCGACGATGTAGGCATCCGCCGCCCGGTGAAGCGGCGATGCGAAGCTCTTGCGCCGGCGCAGTTCCCGGTCACGCAGCCGGTTCGCGATGGTCAGCGCCTTGCCGGCCTGGAGTCCCTCCGTGCCCGGCAACCCCCCGGCACTCAGCACCCAGACGGCATCATCCGATGTGGCATCCCAGGTAAGCATGCCGGGAGTCGCCAGATCCTCGAGATGCTCGAATCCGCGGGCTCGCTCCTCTTCCAGTAGAAAGTGGCGATACCAGTGGGGGGCGTGGAGGTAGTCGGCGTTGGCCAGGCTGTGGACGGCCGGAAGGGCCGCATAGGGCTGCCAGGCGCGCCGTTCCCCTTCGCCGATGGCATCGAAGCGGAAGTCGGGATTCTCGTAGTGCAGGGCATGGGAGTCGCGACCGGCGAGAAATGGGCGCACGGTGAGGCGAGTCCCCTTCGGCGCCCCGCTGACCCGCCAGCGGAGGACCGTGGCCGGCATCCCATGCGGCAGGAACAGCTCGTGCGCGACGCGAATGCCGCCCGGCAATGCCCAGATCCAGGTGGGCCACGGTTCGTGCTCGAACGAGGCCAGGTAGGTCGTCCCCTCAGGGACGGTCACCCCGGGAGCAAAACGCTGCGCGCTGAGCGGGAACCGATCCGTCGGTGTCTCGAGATGCACTTCGAGCCCCCCGACGAGGAGCGCCCGGCCGGACGGCGGAGAAACAGCAGGAATGAGCAGGCCGTGGTATCGGCGGGTACGCCAGCCACCCACCGTCCCGGACGCGAAGCCTCCGAGACCATCCGCCTCGAGCCATTCGGCGTCGAGTCGCGGTGCCGCCGAGAGCATCACAACCCCATCCAGGCGAAGGTGGCCAATGCCAGCAGGCTTGCGGTCAGCAGGGCGGCGCGCCGGGCGACGCGAGGAAGCTCATCGGCCAGCGCAATGGACAGGAACTGCAGAGCAGGTTTGACGTCGCGCATGATTCCCTCCGGCCAGTGATACGCCAATCCATCATGCACCTAGAATGCACCACGCCTGTTTCAGGTTCCCGCGACGACCAGCCCCTCCGTGTTTGGTGTCCCGGGCGAAACGGCGTCTCGCTGCTGCATCCGGGTGGTAAGGTCGAGCATGTGCCCGGTGATCGGGCAGCGTCTGGGCTGCAGCAGCTTTGCAATCAGCCCGGTCCATCCCGTCTGGTGCGAGGCACCAACCCCACGACCGGTGTCACCATGGAAATATTCGTGGAACAGGATCAGATCCCGGAAGTGCGGATCCTGCTGCAGGTGCGCATCGTCGCCCAGCACCGGCCGCCGGCCGTCAGCCCCCCGAAGAAAGAGGCGGGCCATGCGGTGCGACAGCTCGTCGGCGACCTGGCTGAGCGACAGCATCGTTCCCGATCCGACCGGGCACTCCACCCGGAAGCTGTCGCCGTAGTAGTAGTGAAACTTCTGCAGCGATTCGATCAGCAGATAGTTCACCGGGAACCAGATCGGGCCACGCCAGTTGGAGTTGCCGCCGAACAAGCCTGAGTCCGATTCCGCCGGCTGGTACCGCACCGAGAGCTCCGAGCCCATGACATCGAAGGTGTAGGGCTCGCGCTCATGGTGTTTGGAGAGGGCCCGGATCCCGTAGTCCGACAGGAACTCGCTCTCATCCAGCATCCGCCGCAGCAGCTGCTTCATCCGATGGCCTCGCAGCAGGGACAGCAACCGCCGCTCCCCCTGGCCTGGCGTGGTCCAGCGTGACACGAGATCCGCCAGTTCCGGACGGTAGTCCAGAAACCACTTCAATCGCCGGGCGAACTCCGGCAGCTTGTCGAGCAGCTCCTGATCGATGACCTCCACCGCGAAGAGTGGAATGAGCCCGACCATTGACCGCACTCGGAGCGGGATCAGCCGATTGTCCGGGGTGTTGAGCACATCATAGAAGAACTCATCCTCCGTGTCCCACAGGCCGACACCCTCGTCGCCGATGTTGGTCATTGCCTCGGCGATATGCAGGAAGTGCTCGAAGAACTTGGTGGCGATGTCCTCGTACACGTGATTGTGCTCAGCCAGCTCCAGCGCGATCCGCATGAGATTGAGGCTGTACATCGCCATCCAGGCCGTACCGTCAGCCTGATTGATGTAACCGCCAGTCGGCAACGGAGCGCTGCGATCGAATACGCCGATATTGTCCAGACCGAGGAAGCCTCCCTGGAACACATTCCGGCCCTGGGCATCCTTGCGGTTCACCCACCAGGTGAAGTTCAGCATCAGCTTGTGGAAGACCCGTTCCAGGAAGGCGAGGTCGCCCTTCCCGCCGCGGCTGTTGCGGTCCATCTGGTACACCCGCCAGGTAGCCCAGGCATGCACCGGCGGGTTCACGTCGCCGAAAGCCCATTCGTAGGCCGGCAGCTGTCCATTGGGATGCATGTACCATTCGCGAGTCAGCAGCACCAGCTGCTCCTTGGCGAACGC
>JANOFA010000894.1:0-6400 GCA_031413355.1 Gemmatimonadota bacterium
CATCTTCACCAGACCGATCTCTTCGACGCCGTCCATTTCGTAGTGCGTGGTCGGCCATCCCTTGTTGGAACGAAAGGTCGGTCCCCGCGCCATTGGGGATCTCGAGGATCTCCTTGGTGTTCATCTCCGAGAGATCGATCCGGGCCACCCGTGGGGTGTTATTCCCGTTGATGAACAGCCACCGCCCGTCATTCATCCCATCGGTCCGGGAGAGTGAGGGGTGGTGGGCATCATCCCACGGCACGAACCCGTAGCTGGTCTCCAGCAGCGGCTTGCTCTGCTCGCTGTACCCGTACGACTTCTCGGGGTCCTGGGAGAAGACCGGGATCACCCGGAACAGCCGACCGGAGGGAAGGCCGTAGACGCTGACCTGCCCCGAGAAACCGCCCGAGGCGAACATGTAGAACTCGTCGTATTGCCCCGGGGCCACGTAGACCTGCGACGCTGCGTCGCCGGTGCCCCCTGCCTGCGTTGTCGATTTCCCGCACCCTGGCGCGATCGCCGCGACAGCGACGGCGATGCCGGCGGCGATCAGGCTGGTCCGGGTCCACACACGTGCGCGCATCATGAGCGGCTCTCCTCTTCGGGGACTGGTGTGACGTGAGATTGTGTACGGAGATACTCGAGGACCTTGCGGGCCTCATCCTGCGTGAGCCCCTGGTTGGGCATCTGGGTCATGTACTCCCCAAGCAGCTGCTTTCCCACCGGGTGCCTGCTGTACATCCCTTCCGGATTGAGGATCTGATTCATGATGAACTCCGGAGTCCGGCGGGTGGTCACTTCCCCCAGCGGTGGCCCCACATACCTGTCCACCATCTTGTGGCAGGCCGAGCACTTGGTCTCGAACAGCGTTTCACCGGCCTCCGCCAGTTCCTCGTCGACCGGCCCGAGGTTCAGGACTTCGGTGATCGGTCCGATGCCATGCTCCAGCTGGAACGGCGTCAGGTCGCTCCCCGTCCCTGAGGCCGCGGCGGGCGGTGCTGGGGGGGCGGCGTCCTTGGCGCCGCAACCCGCCACTCCGGCGAGCAGGCCGACCAGGAGAACGCAGGTGCGCATTCGGTCCATCATCAGGTGTCCTCATGTGATGCGGTGGCGGCGGAACCCGGCCTGCGTGTATACTGACGGTGAGTATAAGGATTGATCATGAACAAGTGATATTTATATTTCTGAAAGAACATTCACGGAATGCTGAGCCAAACTGCCGAATACGCACTGCGAGCCGTTCTGCTCGTTGCCCGGGAGCCGGGAGGAACCCCGGTTGGTGCCGCTCGCCTCGCGGCGGCCCTTGGCATACCCCGGAACTACCTCTCCAAGACGCTGCACCAGCTCGGACGCAGCGGAATCCTGGCGTCCACCCGCGGGAAAGCCGGAGGATTTCAGCTGGCGCGACCCGGGGAGGAGATTTCCCTGATCGAGATCGTCACACCGTTCGACGACCTGCCGTCCAAGCGCTATTGCCTCCTCGGCCGGACGGTCTGCAATGATCAGACTCCCTGCGCCGCGCATGCGCGGTGGAGCGGGGTTGCGGAGCAGATCGGCGAGTTCTTCCGGGAGACGACCGTGGCCGACCTGGTGCGGGACGGGGGTCGATTGGGGCGGCTTTAGGGGAGAGGTGCCGAGGAGGGCAAGGATTCCCGCCCGAGGCCAAACGGCTTGACCCTGGGCCAGAGCATGATGAGCCAGCAGAGGCACCCGAGTACCCGGGCCCCGGCGGGCAGCAATCCTGGCCAGCCCGTCCTGGGGTTCAGGATCGTCGCGATGCCGCCGATGAGCCCGGCAAGGAAGAGGATCAGGCCAGCGACCCCGACGCGTTCATCCCCGCGGGGGTGGTTTCGTGCGTGCTTGGGCAGCATCCAGTGGGCGGTGCCGATCACGAATGGGACGAGCCATCCGTCCAGCAGCAGCAGCCGGTGCAGCGCGGCGAGATGAGGGCGGGTGATGTCGGCCGGTCCTCCCAGGGCCAGCCGCCAAGCGCCGATCGTGGCGCCGAGGAGCAGGGCGACGAGCGCCAGCCGGATGAGCCAGGTCGAAAGGCGCGGCATCAGCTGCCGGTGCTCCGCACCCTGGGCCACAGCAGGATCACGATCAGTCCCACCGCCACGAGCTGCGCCAGCGCCGACAGAACCAATGGCCAGCGCGGTCCACCGAATCCGAGCCACCAGCCCTCACCCACCAGCCGCAACACCAGCCCACTATTCAGCAGCCCGAATGCCCACCAGCCCAGCCAGGCGGGGCCGCGCGGCGGTGTCGTGGGGTGGCGGGGAAACATCCAGAACGCGACACCCACCATGACCTGCAACAGCCAGCCGACGGTGAGCAGGTGGACGGCGCCGAGGTGCAGGGCGGCATCGGGCAGGATGGGCCAGAGGCCACCGGGTCGTGCGAGGAGCAGTTCGAGGCAGAGGCCCGTCACCAGGGCAGCCAGGCCACTCTTGATCAGCCAGCGGGAGAGCAGTGGCATGCCGGGTCAGTGGCGCCAGAGGCTGAGTACGACCTCGACCGCGATCAGGATGATCACCACCCACTCGAGTGTCTCCATCCGGATGCTCCCCGCACGGTCCGAGAGCTTCTGGTAGATGCTTTCGATTGTGCTGAGCTTCCGGGTGATGCTCGCGTCCAGCTCCGCGAGCTGGAAGCGGCGCGCCGCGAGCCGGTAGATCCGTGTGAGGTACTCCTCCCCGAACACCTTCAGGGAATTCGTCACCCGCTCGAGCAGGACCGCGCTCTCCAGCTGCAGCTCGGCGACCTGGCGGAGATCATCGCCCGGAGCGCTGGGCAGGAACGCGCGCCATCCGATGGTGCGGCCGAGCAGGTGGTAGGAGCGTTCGATCGCCGCATCGAGCTGCAGGTCGAGCCATCGCATCTCCAGCAGCTGCACGTTGGCGAACTCCAGTACGGCGCGCACATCTTCCGGGTCGGGGTCGAGCACGAAGGCCGCGTCCCAGTCCACGATCGTGACATCGGAGGGCCCGAAGGAGATCCGCAGCTCGGTCGCGTCGACCACTTCCTCGTAGGACAGCCCGGCGGTGTCGGGCCGCAGAATCTGGGCGATGGAACCGCGGTAGGTCTCGCAGAAATCCGTCGCGCTCTCGGCGCCGGTGCCGCCCCGCATGCCGATGATCCGGTAATCCTCCATGAACTCGGCGACGGATGGCTTGGTCACCGCCTTCCCCAGCGACGTGATGAGCGCCTCGACCTGGGTGCGGGCGTGGGCGCGTAGCAGGTCGGTCTGGCGCAGCAAGGCACTGGCCTCCTGCAGCTCCGCCAGTCCGCCGTCGACATTGATCTGGTAGGCCACCGAGGCCGCGCCAAAGTCGTACAGCACCAGATCGACGGCGGCCTGCGTTTCCCACCGGCCCACCGGCAGCGGTGTCCCTTCCTGAACCACCCGCAGCGGCGCCGGCCGGAACCGCACGAACGCCGTCGCCCGGCCCCGGTGCCGGAAGGTCTGGCGCTCCGACCCGCTGCCGATGACCCGCTCGGCCTGGTCCAGGTCGATGCCCTGCGCCACCTCGAAGACGAAAAACGGATGGATTTCCGGCAAGGTTCACCGCACTTTCACAGTGGCCTCATGATCGCGGACCGAGCTTCGGTCTGAGCTCATCAGGAGGCTGGCATGGTGACAGTAACACGAATGGACGCCGGACGACGGCTGGCGTTCGAATTGCGGGCGGTGGTCCATGAGGTCCCCATCGTCGTGGCGCTGTCGCCGGGTGGTGCGCGGGTGGGCGAGGTGATCGCCACCGACCTCGAAGGTCCGCTTGATATCATGGCCGTAGTCCGGCTCGAAGTGCCCGGTCGTCCCCGCTCCACCTTTGGAGCAGTGGCCGACGGCGTCACGCACATCCTGCACGAACGGGTCAAGGCGCTCGGCTTGCCGGAAGCCTACGTCAATCGGCTGGTGGACCTTGCCCGGCGGGACGTGCTCCAGCAGGCACGGTCCTGGCGCGGGACTGCTGCGCCGGTCGAAGTCGCCGGCCGGACCGTGGTCCTGGCGGATGATGGAACGGGGAGCGCCGTGAGCGTCGCGGCGGCGGCGACCGCGCTGCGGGAGCAGGGTGCCAGCCGGGTGCTCTATGCCGCGCCGACGGCGACAGCGGAGCTCTGCCGTGCGCTCCAGTCGCTCTGCGAGTCCCGCGTGCTCCTCCGTGAACCCGATCTTCAGGAAGCGACACTGGTCTGCGATCCAACCCTGGCGCAGACCACAACCGAGGAAATCGCGACCATGGTGCGGCGGAGCCGGTCGAGCATCCCGGTGATCAGCGTCAACTGATCCGCGAATCTACCGGGGCATGCCGAGGGAGGGGAGGGTGGTGTCGGTCCCGGAGTTACGGCGTGCGGGGCTTCGCGGGGATCGCCCACTGATGGCTGATCACCCAGACGTAGGCCGCCACGTCGCGCACTTCGGCGTCAGTGAGGGTGATCCAGCCGCGCATCGGCATCGCAGTATCCCGCGTGGAAACCTTCTTTGGTATTCCGTGCACAATCCTCGATACGATTCCCTGATAGCTGTCCGAGCCGTGCATCCAGATGCCCTGGGCGAGCGGCGCCCCGCTGTCGGTACCGACGCCTTCAAGACCATGGCAGGCCACGCAGTTCGCCGAGCCGTGAAAGAGATCGTGCCCCCGCGCGACGGCGGAATCGGTGACCTCCGGCGGTCGCGGCGGCGCGGGATGCGGCGCGTCCTGGGCTGCGAGAAGCGGGGGCAGGCAGACGGGTAACAGCGTGAGGAGCAGTGATGTGAGGCGCATGGCGATGCCTTCAGGTGAGTCGGTCGCAAGATCTGGTGTTCACAGTGTCAGTCGTCGTGCAGGATGCGCTCTGGCGGATCGTCCAGGTCGTCGAACTGTCCGTCGCGCACGGCCGCGATGAACAGCCAGGCGAAGATTGCCCCCAGGCCAATCGCAATCGGCAGGAGGAAGATTACCGCACGCATGCTTCCTCCGCCTGAATGACGCGCTCGACCCGTGCCGCGTTCCAGATCACCATGCTGCTGGAAAGCGGCATGAGGATCGCTGCGACCAGGGGGTTCACCAGCCCGGCCGCAGCCGCGGCCACCGCGAGGACGTTGTAGATAATCGACCGGCGCTGGCTCGAATGGATGACCCGCTCGGCGGCACGCGCCGCCCGGATGCCGGCAATCACGGGTGCGAGCGACTCGGTGGAGACGATGCCGTCGGCCACGAGCACGCTGCTCGCCGCGCCCTGGGCCATTGCGATTCCCACATCCGCCGCGGCCAGCGCCGGTCCATCATTCAACCCATCCCCGGCGAACAGCACGCGTTCTCCCATCAGCTGTTGCTGCCGGACCCAGTCGGACTTGGCTGCAGGAAGGGTACGGGCGAGACTCTCCCCGACTCCGGCCTCACGCCCGAAGCGCTCCGCCACCTCGGGATGATCGCCGGTGAGCATCACGGCCCGCACGCCGAGCCGCTCGAACTGGCGCACGACGCTGCCGCTGTCGGCTCGGGCAACGTCGCCCAGCTGCACCGTGCCGATCACCCCCTGCGCTCCGAGGACGTCGATCGCGCCGGGGCCGCTGGAACGAATCTCGTAACGTGCGCCGTCGATCACGCCGCTGATCCCCTGGCCAGGCACCTCACGTACCTCGGCCGCTGAGGGCAGCGGGATCCGCCGTCGGGCCGCCTCGGCGATGATCGCCGTCGCGATCGGGTGCGCGCTGTAGCGCTCCAGTCCCGCCGCCAGCCGCAGCGTCGCATCGGTCGCAGCGGTGACCGAAAGCGTACCCGTGGTGATGGTACCGGTCTTGTCGAGGCCAACCACGGTCACATGACCCAGTCGGAGCAGGGCATCGGTGGAACGCAGCAGCAACCCGCGGCGGGCAGCCGCACCGAGTCCCGCGGCGGCGGCGAGCGGCTGCGAGAGCGCCAGTGCGCAGGGACAGGCGACGACCAGCACCGCCACGGTACGTGCGATCGCGAGATCGCTCCCACGGAGCGCCCACCATGCGGCGAGCGTCAGGCCGGCGACCAGAAGTGTGATCGCGGTGAACCAGGGTGCAATGCGGTCAGCCGAGGTTGGCGCGGCGCCCCGGTCCTGTGCCAGCGCCAGCTCCGCCGCCATGCGATGGACCACCGAGTTCTCCCCGACGGCCTCCACCCGCGTGGTCAGGGCACCTTCGACGAGCAGCGTCCCCGCGACGACGCGGTCCCCCGGACCCAGGAGCACGGGTGTCGCCTCGCCGGTCAGCAGCGCCATCCTTACCTGGGCGGAGCCTTCCAGGACGATGCCATCGGCCGCGATCTCCTCCCCGGTGCCGATGTCGATGCGGTCGCCGGGGTGGAGGTCACCCACAGCGACGGTCTCCATGGATTCGACGGCCACGCCGGCGCCACCCGCGGAGGTGACCTCGCTGCGCAGTCGCCGTGCCGTGCGCGGT
>JANOFA010000895.1:0-10577 GCA_031413355.1 Gemmatimonadota bacterium
GGTGCGCCGCAGCAGGTCCCCGAGCAGGAGGGCCGCTTCCATGTAGCTCGGCAGCAGCTCCAGCGCGTGCTCGTAGGCGATCTTTGCCGCGGTCCAGTTCTCCCGCCGTTCCTCCAGCCGCCCGAGGTCGCGCCAGACCTGTGGAATGCCGGGATCGAGCTGCAGCGCCGCGTGACAGGCGTCGATCGCCCCGCCGGCATCGCCCAGGCGCTCTGCGATCGCCGCCTCAAGCTGCAGCAGTTCGGGGCGCCCCGGCTCCAGTTCGCGCGCCCGCCGCAGCGCCTCACGCGCGGTGGCGGCCTGACCCGCGGCGAGGCGTACCCGGGCCACCGCCACCAGCGCCTCAACGTCATCCGGCAGGGCTCGCACCAGTCGCTCGGCGTCTTCGCTGGCCTCCGCACCCCGGCCCAGCGCCAGCAGCGCGCGGAGCAAGCCGAGCAGGGCGGCTGGTTCATCGGGCGAGATGAGCAGGGCTTCCCGGAAGCGCTCCAGCGCCTCGCCGTGCAGGCCGCGCCGGGCGTAGATCTCACCCAGCATCGCGGTCGCACGGGCCGGCGCCGCCCCACGGGCCAGCGCCCGCTCCACCTGCGCGGTGGCGTGCTCCAGGAATCCCTTGGCGATGTAGTCGGCGGCGAGGGCAAGCGGATCTTCGGCGCCGGGAGCGGGCGCGGGACGCTCTGGCGGCTGGAGATCATCGAAGATCCGGTCCAGCAGCCGTTCATCGAAATTGAACTCTTCACCGACCTGCTGCGCCGTGACGTCGGCCGAAATTTCCGGGACGATGGCGATTTCCGGATGCTCGTACTGCAGGTCGATCGTCAGGGCATACTTCTGGGCGACGTAGTACGGCTCCAGCTCCAGCGCCCGCTTGGTGGCGCGAAGTGCGCCGTCGAAGTCACCCAGATGACTGAGCGTGAAGCTGAGGTTGTAGTGCGCCGATGCGTTCGACGCATCCGCCTCCACCGCGCGGGAAAAAGCGTGGCGCGCGTCCTCAAACCGCTTCAGTTCCACCAGCACCAGCCCGACTCCGTTCCACGCCACCGTCTGCTCCGGGTGCTCCGCGAGCACCTGGCGGTACGCTTCAAGCGCGAGCTGCAGCCGGCGCCGGTGAAACAGGGCGAGGGCCAGGTTCAGCCGTGGCGCGACGAGGTCGGGGTGGGCCTTGAGCGCGCTCTGGAAGGCCTCAAGGGCCCCGTCGTCGTCGGGGTTCTGGGTGCGCAGCACCCCGAGATTGTTCCACGCCAGGGCGTACCCGGGATCTGTCGTGACGGCCTGCTCATATGCCATCGCGGCTTCGTTCCGTCGTCCCGACTGGTGCAGACAGACACCCCGCTCGTTCCACAGCTTCGGGCTGCCCGGATCCTCGGCGAGCAGGAGGTCATAGATCTCGAGCGCCGCTGCGAGATCGCGACGGATGAGGTAGACCTCCGCCATTGCCTGGCGGACGAGGCGCGGTTCCTCCCCCGCATCCAGCGCGAGCCGGTACTCGCGCAGCGCCTCCGTGTAGTACCCCTTCTGACGGAAGGCGAGGCCGAGGTTGTGGTGCGCCAGGGCCGATCCCTCCGACACCGCCGGGCGCGGCGACTGGACCCGCGTGGCCGGGAGGCCCACGCCGGGGTATCGAGTCAGCGAGAGGTTGTGCTGGACCCGCGCAAAGGTCGGATTCAGCGTCGTGGCGCAGGTCGTGGCGGCGCGGGCCTGCTCGTGCAGCCCCAGATCGCCATAGACGAACGCCAGCAGGTAGAGCGCGTCGGCGTGATCGGGATTGCGCTCCACCGCAGCTTCCAGCGCGACCCGCGCCTGCTCCGACAGCCCGCGGTTGTACAGCGCCTCGCCATAGTAGAAAAGGGTGACGGAACTGGTCGCGTCGAGCCGGCGGGCATGCGCGAACGCCTCGGTGGCGGCTTCGAGGTTGCCCCGGCCCCGCTCGGCGAGCCCGAGTTGCAGCAGGCAGGCGACATCATCCGGGCGGCGGGACAGCTGTGACTGGAATTCGGCGACCGCCTCGTCCCAGTGCCCTAACGCGGCGCAGGTGCGTCCCAGCTCCCAGCGGGCATTGGCATCGGCCGGATCGCGTCGGAGCCGCTCGCGCAGTTCCGCGACTCGCCGGTCGTAATAGCCGGTGGCATGATAGGCGATCTCGAGATTTTCCTGCGCGCACTGCATGCGCGGGTCGAGTTCGAGGGCGCGGAGGAATTCATCGGTGGCCTCGGGGACGAGGCCTTTCTGGTAGTAGAGGACGCCAAGATTGTTGTGCGCTCCCGCGTCAGCCATGTCGATGCGCCGGGCGAAAGAGCGGAGCACCGAGAGGTCGCGTTCGGACAGCACGGGCCCGGTCACAGCAGCCTCAGCCAACCCGGATCGCGTCGAAGATGGCCCGGAGGCTCGCGAGGTCGGGAAGCAGGAGGAAGTGCCCGCGCAAGCGGAGCCCCGGGTCCTCGAACAGGAACTGCGTCTCCACGCAGAAGACGTAATCGCGATCGTAGCCGAAATTCATGTAGATCGAGGTCAGCACCGCCCCCATCTGGTCGATCGCCAGGCTGGGCACCGAGGGCACGAGCATCATGCCCATGAAATCGCTCAGCGCGTTCATGTACGCGCTGGAGAGGATGTTGCCGACCTCCTTGAGGCCCGACTGCTCCATCTCGCCGAAGCTCGTGGTCGTGCCCATCTCACGGCGCAGCAGCAGATCACAGAGCGTCCGGGCCGAGGGCTCGGGGAACAGCACCAGGGTGCGGCCGGTGAGGTCGCCCATCATGTGCATCAGCACCGCCGCCACGATCTCGTCGGCCTTGCCGAGGATCTCGGGCACTTCTTCGAGGCGGGTGATATTCACCTCGGGGACGCTGATCATGATCCTGCGATTGGTCAGCTGCGACAACGCCGTCGCGGCATGGCCGGCGCCAATGTTGGCCACCTCCCGCAATGCGTCGCGCTGCAGCGCCTGCAGTTCCCTGACGTCGTCCATCGGACCTCCTCAGACCAGCGCGGCCGGGTCCACGATCAGGGCGGGGGTTCCATCCCCCAGGATCGTTGCCCCGCTGAAGACCGGCAACGTGCCCTGCGGCGCGTCGAACGGCTCAACCACAATTTCCTGCTGTCCCACCAGCCCGTCCACGACCACCGCGACGCGACGCTCCCCGACCTGCACGATCACCGCCGGCTGCCGCCCCGGCTGGCGGGGTCCCGACACCCCCAGCCGCTCCCGCAACCGCACCGTGGGAATCAACTTTTCCCGCAGCACAAACGCCTCCCGCCCTTCCAGCGCCGCCACCCGGTCAGGATGAAACTCCACCGTCTCGGCAATGCCGGCGAGTGGAATCGCGTAGCGCTCGGCCCCGACCCGCGCCACCAGCGCCCGGACGATTGCCAGGGTCATCGGCAACCGCAGCGTGAACGTCGTGCCCTTGCCCACCTCGGTGGCGATCTCCACCGCCCCGCCGAGCCCGCGCAAGCGCGAGATCACCGCGTCCATCCCCATGCCCCGGCCTGAGACATCGGTCAGCTGCGCCGCGGTGGTGAAGCCTTGCCGGCCCAGCACCCGGAGCAGCAGCTCGTCGGGGACCTCCTGAGCTTCGGCCGGCAGCAGCCCAGCCTGAACCGCCTCGGCGAGCACCCTGCCCCGATCGACCCCGCGACCGTCGTCGCTCACCCGGATCAACACCGTGGTCCGGTCGTTCGCGGCACTCAGCCGCACCTGGCCCTCTTCCGGTTTGCCCTGCCGGGCCCGCTCCGCGGGAAGCTCGATGCCGTGATCGACCGCGTTGCGGAGCAGGTGGATCAGCGGTTCCCCGATGTCATCCAGAATCGCGCGGTCGAGCTGCGTCTCCTCGCCCTCCACCTCGAACCGGACCCGCTTCCCCAGCTGGCGCGCCAGATCCCGCACCACGCGCGGGAAACGGTCGAATACCTGCCAGACCGGCGTCATGCGCGCCTGCACGACCTCGCCATGGAGGTCCGCCGTCACCCGGGCGATACGCGACGCCACCGCCCGAAGCTCCGGCGCGGTGCTTATCTCCGCCAGCTCCATCAACCGGGCCCGGGCCACGACGAGTTCGCCCACATGGCTCATCAGCGCATCGAGCCGCCGGAGGTCGATCCGGATCTGCCGGCCGCGCCCGGCGGCCTCGGTGACTCGCGCCTCCGCGGCATCAATGGTGACATCGACGATATCACCGGCACTTCGTATTGCGGCGATGATCTGGTCCGCCGCGGCACTCCCCGCCAGCTGGAAGCTGAACCGGCCATCGAAATCCTCCTGCTCCAGCGCGGCCAGCGGGGGACGCATCGCCTCGACCGCGCCGAGCGCCTCCACCTTTCGCACGGCGAGCATGGCCCGCGCCCCCCGCATCGTCGCGCCCGGCGCGACCACGACCTGGATCAGCCGGTTGGCCGCCACCTGCGGCGCCGCGACCGCCGGCATCGCACCCGGCACCGGAATGGCCCAGCTGCCGGTCGGGGCAGTGGCGACGGAGGCCTCGTCCAGCTCGGCGAGCAGCGGGGAGAAATCCAGCTTGGGATCCCCACCGTCCACCGCGACGCCCGCACCCTGTTCCAGCGCATCCACGATGCGGAACAGGAGATCCGCAATCTCACGTCCGCTCGAGGGATCGCTCCGCAGCAGATCCAGCACCGTCTCGGTGCGATGGGCCAGCTCCGTCAGGTTCGCATAGCCCATCGCGGCGGCCATGCCCTTGAAGGTGTGCATGGCCCGGAACAGCGTGACGACCGGTTCGGTTGCGCTCGGTCTCCGCTCCCACTCCAGCAACGCCTGCCCGCACGCACCCAGCTGCTCACGACTCTCCGTGACGAAGAGGGCGGCGTAGCGGGAGAGGTCCATGCCCTCAGCCGATGACGCGCTGGACGGCTTCGAGGACGCGGGAGGGCTGGAACGGTTTGACGACGAAATCCTTGGCCCCGGCCTGGATGGCCTCCACCACCAGCGCCTGCTGCCCCATCGCGCTGCACATCAGGACCTTGGCATCAGGATCCTCTTTGCAGATTTCCCGCACCGCCTCGATCCCCCCCATGTCGGGCATCACGATGTCCATCGTCACCAGGTCCGGTTTGAGCTGGCGGTATTTCTCAACTGCTTCGCGCCCGGTCTCGGCCTCGCCGACGATTTCAAACCCGGCCTGGGCGAGGATGTCGGAGATCATCGTCCGCATGAAAATGGCATCATCACAGACCAGTACCGTGTGACTCACAGGTCCTCCCTCGAGATCGGCCGTGGACAGCGAACGAGCCTACCCCAGCACCGGCGCAATCAGGGCGGCCGGATCCAGCAACGCAAACACCTGGTCGCCATGATGCCCGACCGCCTGCACCAGCCGTGGGTCCACACCGGGTAACGCCTCGCCAGCCGAGAGCGAATCCTCGGCAACGTCGGCCAGGTCCAGCACCTCATCCACCATGAGGCCGACCATCCGCTCACCCTGCTGCAGCACGATGACGGAATCCGTCGGTTCCGCCGGGGCGCCGAGCAGGATGCGCCCGTCCACGACCGTCAGCAAGGTGCCTCGCACATTCATCAGGCCGACCACGGAAGCCCGGGCTCCGGGAATCCGGGTGGGCGCGCTGGAGGCAATCACTTCGCGGACACTCGCGGCCGGTGCCGCGCAGATGAGCGTACCCAGTCGGAAGACAACCAGACGGAGATCAGCCATGTGGTTCAAAGAAACCAAGATACCGGAGGGCCTCAGCCGGAGCAACGGGACATTCATCGCCCATGGCGCTCGCGAGCAGCGGCCAAAGATCGGCGGGCCACGCCGAGGTGAATTCGAGCAGCTCCTCGGTCACCGGATGCCGGAACCGGAGCCACGCCGCGTGCAGCGCCTGGCGGGGGGCGAGGCGTTCGAGCGCCTCAGCCGCCACCCGTTTCTGGTCCGACATCCGCTTGGCTCCGCCGCCCCCGTAGACCGGATCGCCGACCACAGGATGGCCGACATGGGCACAGTGCACCCGGATCTGGTGGGTGCGCCCGGAATGCAGTTCGAGGCGCAGCAGGTTGACCAGCGGGAAGCGGGCGACGCGATAGGCATCGGTCCGCGAGGCACGCCCCTCCGACATGACCACCATCTTCTTCCGGTCCCGTGGATGCCGCCCGATCGGCTCATCGATGATCAACGGGCTCTCGTCGATATGCCCCCAGGTCAGCGCGGCGTACCGGCGGGTGATCCGCCGGGCGGCGAGCATGGCCCCGAGCCGGCGGTGCGCGATCTCGGTCTTGGCAACGACCATCAGCCCGGAGGTGTCCCGGTCGAGCCGGTGCACGATGCCCGGCCGGCCCTCCGCTCCGCCCGCAAGCGTCGTCCCGCGTGACACCAGCGCGTTGACCAGGGTGTCATCCCAGTGGCCCGGCGCGGGATGCACCACGAGGCCCGCCGGCTTGTCGAGAATGGCGAGATGATCATCCTCATGGACAATGGTCAGGGGAATATCCGCTGGCACCAGCTGCCGCGGCGCGACATCGCCGGGAAACTCGATGGCGACCTGCTCGCCCCGAGCCAGAAGGCGAGACGCCCGCGCCACCGCCGCACCGACCGTCACCCGCTTGTCGGCAACGAGTCGCGCCGCCTGGGTGCGGGAGACCGCGAGCTGGTCGGCGAGGAAGCGGTCGATCCGCTCGGTCGTCGGGGCCAGCACGGAGAATGTGGTGTGCGTCATCAGCAGGGAGGGACCTTCGCGAGACGATGGCTGGGATTCAAGGCTGGGAGAAAGATGCGGATCGGGGTCCATTACTCCTCGGTCCGAGCGGTCATCGGATCGGTCGGCGTGGTTGACTCCGGCGGCATGGGCCGGCCCGATGTGACGCCACCCCGTTCCTCCCTCCGCGCATCCTCACGCCAGAGCGAGATCGCGAGGGCGACGGCGCCGCATGAGACCGCCATGTCGGCCACGTTGAACGTGGGCCAGCGCCACTGCCCCACGCCGATATCCAGAAAATCCACCACGCCCTGGGTCGAGCGGATCCGATCCACCAGGTTGCCCAGCGCGCCCCCACTCACCAGTCCCAGCGCCAGTTGCCGGAACCAGTCGCCCGGCTCTGCATCCAGTGCCATCCGGAACAGCGCCACCAGCGCGACCAGCGCCACCACCATGAAGATCCAGCGGGAATAGGGCCCGAGGTCCAGCCCGAAGGCTGCACCCGGATTGTAGACCAGACGAAGCTGGAACCACTCGCCCAGCACCTCGCGTCCTGACGAGCGCAGCAGGTGCTGCTCGGCGAGAAACTTGGTGATGAGATCGAGCACCAGGACCGTGACGCCGGCGCCCCAGTACAGCCGGCGGTCAGCGGCGCTTGCCATTCTCTTCCTTTTCCTTGCACTCGATGCAGAGCCGGGCATGCGGCAGCGCCTCCAGCCGCTCGACCGCGATGTCCTTCCCGCACGAATGGCACTGCCCGAAGTGCTCGGGCGACTTGTACAGCCGCCGCAGTGCCTCGTTCACGTGCCAGAGGAACCGCCCCTCCTGCGAAGCGAAGAGAAACTGCTTCTCCCGCTCCATCGCGTCCGTCCCCTGGTCCGCCATGTGAAGGGAGTACGAAGAGACGTTTCCGTCGGCGTTCTGCAGCGTGGCGGCGAAGGACTCGTCATAGTAGCCCAGTTCCTTCATGACCCGGGCACGCTCTTCCATGAGGAGCTTTTCGAAATGCGCCAGCTGCTTCTTGTTCAATGACATGTTCCTGCCTGTGCTCGCCGGTGGTTCAGGCGCCGCCCGTGTGGCGACGAATGCTGATGGTCACTGCCTGCCCGTCAATGTCGACCGCCTGCGTCAGATCGGCGGCCGGGTCCAGCACTTCAAGCGTGAGCTGCCGCCCGAGGGTTTCGTCCTGAATGAAGCCGGCGTGGGTTCGCCCGGCATCCATGATCGCTTTCGGTCCCGCAATGCCGATGGTGATCCGGTCGCTGACCACCAATCCGGCCTCCCGCCGCAGTCGCTGGATCTGGCTGATCAGCTCCCGGGCCAGCCCCTCGGCGGCCAGCGCCGGTGTAATCGTCGGATCCAGAGCCGCCACGAATGGCCCCTCGCTGGCCACCAGCCAATCCGTCGTGACCTGGCGCTCGACCGCCACATCCACGGCAAAATAGGCGAACGGCCGCCCATTTTCATCTACCACCTCGGTCGACCCGCCAGATTCCAGGATCCTGAGCTGATCCTGGGAGAGTCGCTGGGCGGCTGCCGCTGCCAGGGGGGTGTCCTTGCCGTACCGCTTGCCCAGGGAACGGAAGTTTGCCTTGGGCCTGAGCCGGACCAGGTCCGTGTCCGAGGCGACCGGCTCGATCTGCTTCACGTTCACTTCGGCCTGCAGGATTGCCAACAGGCGGTCGAAGATAGGGCCCCGCGCCGCGGTGGGCACCGCCACCTGCATTCGAGCCAGGGGCTGGCGGACCTTGAGCTTGGCCGTCTCCCGCGCCGCCCGCGCCAGCGAAGCGAGCCGGCGGATGGCGTCCATCGCAGGGCTGAGTCCTCCATCGACGGGGGAGGCGCTTGCCGCGACCGGCCAACCGGCGAGATGCACGGATGTGCCGGCCAGCGACCGATGCAGCCAGTCGCTCGCGAACGGCGCCGCCGGCGCCAGCAGCCGGCTCACCGCCACCAGGCATTCCCGCAGCGTCGCGACGGCCGCCGCATCCGCCTGGCTGTCGGGGGCCCAGAACCGCTCCCGCGTCACCCGCACGTACCAGTTCGACAGGTCGTCCACCACGAAGTCCATGATGGCCCGGACGCCGGCGGTCGGCTCGTAGGCACCCCAGGCCCGGGTCACCTCGGCGATCGTGGCGTCGAGTCGCTCGAGCACCCAGCGATCGGTGTCGGGTCGCTCGTAGCGCGGCGGCACCGGGAGATTCCGCGCCGCATAGAGCCGGAAGAACTCGTAGCTGTTGCGCAGCGCCCGCAGGAAGTCGCCCGTGACCTGGGTGATCTGCTTCCGGTCGAACCGTTTGGGCAGCCAGACCTGGCTGGACACCAGCAGGTAGAGCCGCATCGTGTCGGCGCCGAATTCCTGGACCAGCTCCCACGGATTGACGGTGTTGCCCTTGGACTTGGACATCTTCTGGCCGTCGGCATCGAGCACCAGCTCGTTGACGATCACGTTCCGGTACGCCGGGCGGTCGAAGGCCGTCGTCGCGATCGCCAGCAGCGAGTAGAACCAGCCGCGGGTCTGGTCGACCCCCTCGCAGATGTAGTCGGCCGGGAAATGCGCGGCGAACTCCTCGGCATGCTCGAAGGGATAGTGCCACTGGGCATACGGCATGGCGCCGGAGTCGAACCAGGTGTCGATCACCTCGGTGGCGCGGCGCATGGTGCCGCCACAGTCGCAGGCCCAGGTGTAGCCGTCGATGAACGGCTTGTGGGGATCGAAATCGGCCGGCAGGGGCTGGCCCCAGCGAAGGGCCAGCTGGGCGTAGCTTCCGATCACTTCGACATGGGTCGGGTCGGATCCGCACACCCACACCGGCAGCGGCGTGCCCCAGTACCGGTCGCGCGACAGCGCCCAGTCGACATTGTTCTCCAGCCACTCGCCGAACCGCCCCGCCCCGACTTCCGGCGGCTGCCAGTTCACCCCGCGGTTCAGCTCCTGCATCCGCTCCTTCACCTGCGAGGTACGGACGAACCAGCTGTCCCGGGCGTAGTAGATCAGCTTGCTGTGGCAGCGCCAGCAGTGGGGATAGCTATGGATGTACTGGTCGGTCCGCAGCCATCGGCCGTCGGCCTTCAGCCGCCGGATGATGAGTTCGCTGGTCTCATCCGCCGTGACGAGTTTCCCCTCGATCTCGGGCCAGGTGGTGCCGGCAAACGTCCCGTCCGCGGCCACTGGGCGCAGCAGCGCGAGCTGGTGCCGCTGCCCCGCGGCATAGTCGTCGGCGCCGAACGCCGGCGCCATGTGCACGATGCCGGAGCCATCCGTGGCCGTGACGAAGTCGCCGGTGATGACGACTGAGTGCGCCTTGTCTTCCGGGAGCGGCACGACATCCAGTGGCCGGGTGTAGCGCAGGCCCGAGAGGTCCGCACCGAGCACCGTGCCCGAGCGTGTCAGCGGTTCGCCCAGGATCTCCCGCAGTTTGTCCTCGCGACCGACGGCCATCACGAAGGACCGGCCGGGATGTTTCGGATGCTGATACACACCGTACTCGATCTCGGGATGCACCGCCGCCGCCACGTTCGACGGGAGGGTCCACGGCGTCGTGGTCCACACCACCAGTTCGCGGCCGCTGCCGTCCGCCAGCGGAAAGGTCACATAGATCGACTTGTCCCGAACCTCCTCGTACCCCAGGGCAAGCTCGTGACTCGACAGCACCGTCCCGCACCGCGGGCAGTAGGGCAGCACCCGGTGGCCGCGGTACAGCAGGTTCCGCTCGAACAGCCGGCCCAGCAGCCACCAGACGGTTTCGACATACTCGTTGGTGTAGGTCACATAGGCGTGCTCGTAGTCGAGCCAGTAGCCGATGCGATTGGACAGCTGCTCCCACTCGGCCTTGTAGGTAAACACGCTTTCGCGGCACAGCCGGTTGAACGCCTCGACCCCGAACTCCTCGATCGCCTTCTTGCCGTTGAGCTTGAGCTGCTTCTCCACC
>JANOFA010000896.1:0-5042 GCA_031413355.1 Gemmatimonadota bacterium
ACCCGAGCACGCGAGGTCATTGCTGTTCCGGAATTTGTGGTGAAGTGCGCGGGGGCGGGGTCGGTTTTGGTGGCCCCGGCGTTCAATCTACAGGATTCGGGACGAACTTCTACTGCACCACAACCCTGCCTGTCATCCCGCTGCCGTGGACGGTGCAGTCGTAGTCGTACGAACCCACGGTGTTGAAGGTGAACTGATAGGTCGCTGCATTCACCGTCTGGGTCGTGAAGATTGGTGTGCCGGTGGAGCGAACCAGGTGCGCACCGGCGCCAAGCCCGGCCCACGTGACCGTGCCGCCAACGCCAATGGTGTCAATGGCCGGATCGACGGTGCCGTTCGCATCACTGGTGTAGGACGTGAACGCGGCGGTGACGGACCGGGTCAGCGGCAGCGGCGCCACTGTCAACCCGAAGTCCAGAATGCCCGCCACCGTGGCGTTCGTCGCGCGCACCACCGCCGGTCCAGACGTGGCCCCCGCCGTCGCGATGATCGACGCGGTGCCGGCGGCGTTGGTGACGGACGTCGCCGCGGCCACCGTCGCCGAGCCGCTCTGGACTGTCCAGTTCACCGTCACACCGCTGATACCGTTGCCGAACTGGTCGGCGATCTCGACCAATAGCGCGTCGAAAACGGAACTGGGACTGGCGCTCTGACCGTCGCCCGAGATCTTGGCAAAGGTGGTCGCGGCACCGGCGGTTCCGGTCGCCGTGAAGCTGACGGGCGAACCACCGGCGCCGGCCAGCGTTGCCTGGGCTGTCTGCGCCCCGGCAACCGTGCCCAGCGTCCAGACGGTCGTGGCCACACCACTGCCATTGGTAACGGCAGAGGTCGGCGCGACGGTGCCGCTCCCGGCGACCGTGCTCCAGGTGACCGTGGCGCCGACCTTCACCGCACCATCCTCGGTGACAGTGACCGCAAGAGCGGTCGGCAGGGCGGTAGCCACCGTGGCCGTCTGCGCGTCGCCACTGGTCTTGGCGATCGTGGTCACCGGATTGTTGCCATTGCCACCGTCGCCACCGCCGCAGGCCGCCAGCACGGCGCCCGCAAGCATGACCGCACCTGCACGGCGTAACATCCTCTGCATACCAACCTCCTTGGGGACTGGCCCGGACTCTACAGTTACCCGTCAGAGTGCCGAGAAATGATAGGCGGGAAGAACTGCCTGTATGGTACGGTCGGGGGACGTCCGGGCCAAGGACCTGGCTCACACTCTGGCCCCACTTCCCGGCCCGATTCGCTGGTTATCTTGTCCGAGGCTACGGATGGCCCGGGCAATTGGATTGCTCCAGGAAAGGCAGTGTGGACCCGTGGAACCGAACATCTTCGAAACCGCCAACGCCGGCTTCGCCCAGATCCTCTATGAGGAGTACCTGCGCGACCCCAGCTCCGTCTCCGACGAATGGCGCCGCTACTTCGAGAGCGGCCGCGCCGGCCTCGGCAGTGACGCCGAGTCCAACGGCCGCCAGGCCGCGGGCAATGGCGCCAGTGGGGTGATGCCGACCGCCGGCGCCTCCGGGCCCGGCGCGAGCCCCGCGCCCAGCGCCCCGACGTCGCCCGCCCCACCCGCAGCCGAGGCGGCCAACCGCCGATCCGCCGATCCACCGAAGAATGCCACCCCGATCATCGGCCCCGCCGCCCGGCTCGTCGCCAACATGAACGAGAGCCGGTCGGTGCCGACCGCGACCTCTTTCCGCGAACTCTCGGTCACCACCCTCGAGTCCCGCCGCCGCGAACTGAACACCGCACTCCGCGCCGCAACCCGCCCGGAGAAGGTCTCCTTTACCCATCTGATCGGGTACGCGATCGCCCGGGCCGCGGCGCGCCACAGCGCGATGACCAGCGCCTTTGCCGAAGTGAACGGCACACCGTACCGCCTCGCGGGCGAGACCGTCAACCTCGGTATCGCGGTCGATGTCGAACGCAAGGATGGCAGCCGCGGCCTGGTCGTCCCCGTCATCCATGACGCCGCCAGCAAGAGCTTCGCCGAATTCCACACGACGTATGAGTCGCTGGTCGAGAAGGCGCGCGGCAACAAGCTGATGCCCGATGCCTTTGCCGGCGCCAACATGACGCTGACCAATCCGGGCGGCCTCGGCACCGTCGCCAGCGTGCCGCGCCTGATGCCCGGCCAGGGCAGCATCATCGCCGTCGGCGCCATCGATTACCCACCCACGTTCAGCGACCTCTCCGACGACCGGCTCCGCGAACTCGGCGTCGCGAAAGTCATGACCGTGACCAGTACCTACGATCACCGGGTGATCCAGGGCGCCGAGTCGGGCGAGTTCCTCCGCACCATGGATACGCTGCTGCAGGGCGGCGAACGCTTCTTCGAAGCGGTGTTCGAGAGCCTCGGGGTGACCTTTCCCGGCGTGCCGCTGCCGGAGAGCGAGACGGCAGCCCGCAACTCGCGCTCAAGCCGCCTCTACGTTCCGATCGTGGAAGGTCAGGCGGATCTCTACCATGTCGCCGCTGCGATGGCCCTGGTCAAGGCGCACCGTACGCATGGCCACCTCGCCGCCCGCCTCGATCCTCTCGGCAGTACGCCCGTCGGCGATCCCGCCCTGGATCCGCTGCCGCTCGGCCTCACCCCCGAGGTAATGCAGACAGTGCCGAATGCGGTGCTCCGGATCTCCGCTCCAGGCGCCACGCTGGCCGATGCCCTCCCGAAACTGCAGGAAGCCTACTGCGGGACGATGGCGTACGAGCTGGAGCATATCTCCAATCATGCCGAGCGCGTCTGGCTGCGACAGATGATCGAGACCGGTCATCACCGTGCCCCGCTCAGCCAGGAGGACCAGGAGTGGCTCCTGCGCCGCATGATCGATGTCGAAGTGATGGAGAAGTTCCTGCACAAGGCCTACCTCGGCCAGAAGCGTTTCTCGATCGAGGGCGTGGACATGCTGGTGCCGATGCTCGACCTCGTCATCGAGCTCGCCTCGGAACAGGGTGCGCGCAAGGTCGTGCTCGGCATGGCGCACCGTGGTCGGCTGAACGTGCTGGCGCATACGGTGGGGCGGCCGTACGAGACGATCTTCGCCGAGTTCGAGGGCGGCCGGCACGTTGAACAGGGCATGCTGACGCCGGAGGGCGGCACCGGTGACGTGAAGTACCATCACGGCGCGGACGGCGCGTACAAGACCCGCAGCGGCAAGGTCGTCACTGTCTCACTGGCGCCGAATCCGAGCCACCTGGAGTTCGTCGGTGCCGTCGTGGATGGCCGCGCCCGTGCCGACCAGACCACCCGCCGGGGCCGCGAGGCGCACCACGATCCGACGGCGGCGCTGCCCGTGATCATCCATGGCGATGCCGCCTTTGCCGGGCAGGGCGTGGTCCCCGAGACGCTGAACCTCGGCGCGCTCGCGGGATACCGCACCGGCGGCACGGTGCACATCATCACCAACAACCAGATCGGTTTCACCACCGATATGGGCGACTCGCGCTCGACCCGCCATGCGAGCGACCTCGCCAAGGGCTTCGACATTCCGATCATCCACGTCAACGCCGACGACGCCGAGGGCTGCCTTGCCTCGGTGCGGCTGGCGATGCTCTATCGGGCGAAGTTCCACGAGGATGTGCTGATCGACCTGGTGGGGTACCGGCGGCACGGCCACAACGAGGGCGACGAGCCGGCCTATACCCAGCCGCAGATGTACGAACGGATCCGCACCCTGCCCACGGTGCGCCAGCAGTACGCGGAGTTGCTCGCCCGGCGCGGGGTGCTGCCCGCGGCGGAGAGCGAACAGCGCTACGACGCCGCCTACCAGCGCCTGGTGGATATCCAGACGGCGTTCAAGGCGACGACGGGGCGGGCCGCGGTTCAGGAGCCGGGCAAGACGCCGGATCGTTCGAGTGGGGTCGACCCGGAAACGGCCATGCCCGCGGAGCTGGTGCGGGCAATCAACGATCAGCTGCTCACCTGGCCCGACACTTTTCATGTGCACCCCAAGCTGCTCAAACAGCTCGAGCGCCGACGCACCACGATCGGTCCGGAGGGTGGCATCGACTGGGCCCACGCCGAGACCCTGGCACTGGCATCACTGCTGGTTGAGGGCGTGCCGGTGCGGCTCACCGGGCAGGACAGTGAACGCGGCACCTTCAGCCAGCGTCACCTCGTGCTGCACGATGCCGAAGGCGGGCAGTCGTGGACCCCGATCAAGCATCTGCCGGGCGCACTCGCCTGCCTGGAGCTGCACAACAGCCCGCTCTCCGAGCTGGCATCGGTAGGGTTCGAGTATGGCTACAGTGTCGCCGCGCCGGAGACGCTGGTCCTGTGGGAGGCGCAGTTCGGCGACTTCGTCAACGGGGCGCAGGTGATCATCGACCAGTTCATCGTCTCCGGCCTCTCCAAATGGGGCCAGACGACCCGGCTCACACTGCTGCTGCCGCATGGCTACGAAGGCCAGGGCCCGGAGCATTCAAGTGCGCGGCTTGAGCGCTTTCTCCAGCTCGCGGCGGAGGGAAACATCCGCGTCGCCAACCCCACCACACCGGCACAGTATTTCCACCTGCTGCGGCGCCAGGCCAAGCGGAGCCGGCAGCGCCCAATGGTGGTCATGACCCCCAAGAGCCTGCTCCGGCTTCCTGCCGCGACCAGCCGGCTCGAGGACCTCACGGGGGGCAGCTTCATGCCGGTGCTGGATGACCCGCTGGCGCAGGCGCATCGCGACGAGATCCGGCGGGTCGTGCTCTGTTCCGGCAAGATCTACTATGACCTGCTGGCCGGTGCCGCCGGGGTGGACCGCTCCCGCACCGCCATCATCCGCCTGGAGCAGCTCTACAGCTTCCCCCAGGAGGAGCTGACCGCGATGCTGCAAAGCTACGGCGCGCTCGCCGAGGTCCTCTGGGTGCAGGAAGAGCCGCGCAACATGGGCGCGTGGAATTTCCTCGAGGCTCGGCTGCGCAATCTCCTCCCGCCGGGAGCGGCGCTACGCTACGTCGGACGGCCGGAACGTGCGAGTACGGCAGAGGGGTATCCGGCGGCGCATGGTGCCGAGCAGAAGCGAATTGTGGAGGAGGCGCTGCGGTAGGGGCCGCATATATGC
>JANOFA010000897.1:0-4590 GCA_031413355.1 Gemmatimonadota bacterium
GGTGGGCGCGACGAGCCAGCGCTGACTCCGCCAGTGGTCGTTCTGTTCCATGGCCAGGGCGGTCAGCAGCCGCTGCAGGCTGGCCTCATGCGGGAAGATCCGGATGACGCAGGTGCGGCGGCGGACCTCCCCATGGTGCCGTTCGACGGCGTTGGTCGAGCGGAGCTTGCGCCGGACATCGTCGCGGGCGAGGGCATAGCACGCGAGGGTGGCCGCTGCCGTGTCGGTGAGCCACTCCGCCAGCCGTGGGGCATCGGGCTGGAGCTCGGTGATGAGGCGGCGGAGCCGCCCGTCGGCCTCGGGCCGGGTGGGCGCGTCCCAGACATCGCGCAGCCCGACCCGGGTGCGGTCCTGCAGGGCCTGACTGGAGACTTTGCTCAGCGCGTTGCGCTGGTAGTGCACCTGGCAGCGCTGATGGAGCGCCTCGGGAAAGTACCGCCGGAGGGCGGCGACCAGCCCGACGTGCTCATCGGAGACGACGTAGCCGACCCCGTGGAGCCCGCGCTCGACCAAGTCCTTGAAGACCTGGGCCCAGCTGGCTTCGCTCTCGCTCGGCCCCAGCCAGACGCCCAGGTGCTCGCGATACCCCTCGGGCGTGACGCCGACGACCCAGAGCGCCGCGGTCGCCCGCACGTGCCCCTCCCGCCGTACCTGCTCGATATGGGCGTCCACGGTGAGCGCGGCATACGGCGTGTCCGCCAGCCGGCGCTCACGCCAGGCGGTGAGCGTGGCATCGAGCTTTCGGGTCAGCGCGCTCACCTCGCTCGCCGAGACCGTGGTGCCGCACAGCTGGTCGACGATGGTGCTCACCTTGCGGGTCGAGACGCCGTGGAAGTACATCTCGATCATGGCGAGCACCAGCGCCTGCTCACTGCGCTCGTACTTGGCGAACAGCGTGGGGCGAAACACCCCGGCCCGATCCCGCGGAATCGCCAGCGTCAGCGCCCCCACCCGCGTCTTGAAGGTCCGGGGATAGGTGCCGTTGCGCTGCCCGCGCCGCTCGGGGGTGCGCTCGTAGGGGCGGGCCCCCAGGAACTGGTCAAACTCCGTACGCAGCGTCTCCTGCACCAGCGTCGCCACCAGGGCGCGCAGGGCATCGGGGGCGGGCGCTTGTTCCGGCGCTGACACCGCCCTAGTGTTCTCGTCGAAGGCCATCGGCTGTCTCCTCTGGGTTGGGCGGGGCTGTCACCCCGCGGTTCGGATCCTGCTTCCCAGAGAAGCTAGACGATGGCCTTTTTCACGGAGCCGACGCCGAGTCAATTACACAAATATCTGCACACTACTGACGCCAGCTCCCACGCTCCAGATTTATGCATACTTTCGTCGAAAAACGCATACACTTCGCCCAACCGGACGTACACTTCCTTTGGAGCATCGTCCACTCGCCCTAACGAGTCACCCGCTCGCATTCGAGGGACATCCGTCGCTCCTGATCGGTCACCCGTTTCCATTTGCGGGACAATCACTTGCGCTAATCAGTCACCCGTGAGCATTGGAGCAACACCTGCGGCCATTTTCCCGTCGATCGATTCCATTTATTATGCAGTCGCTGCCATTGGAGGGCGGCCCATCGGTGTTCGCCGGCCATCCAATCGCCCTAGCCCACGATGCGTTCCGCCTCGCGCCCCGCGCCATTCCGATCGCCACCTCGCCCGCCCGCCTGATACGCCCGCCGGTCTGGCACGGCCCTCGCCTTCCTCCCCCCCGCCACCGGTCGTTGCGGCATGCCGCGTGGCGCTGACCAACCGTCGCCTGGCAGAATCCGCCGACAGCACAGCAGCTGGCGCAGACACTCCGGATTGCACCACCTGCCTGATGTTCCTCCCGGTATCGCATGGCCGCCTCGCGGACTGCCGGTCGCGGGCCCGCGCTGTTTGCGTTCGACGCGTATGGTCAGGCGATCCTCCGATGTGACGCCGCCCCCGCCAGGCGAGTCTCTCTCACAGCAGTATCATTCTCCGCGATCCGCTGCACACTGTTCCCTGCCCGAGGCTCCATGAAACCCACTGCACTACTCGCCCTGGCCCTCCTGCTCGGCTGCGCCGGCACCTCGACTGAAAGCGCGACGTCGCGTACCAATGGCTTTCGCTATCTCGGCCGGAGCGCGGCCGGCGTGCCCGTCCTGACCGGACGTATCGAGCTGGCCTTCCCCGATGACTCCACGGTGACCGGTACCTGGGCCATCGGCTGGATTCCTGGCGCTGATACCACCCTCGAGGTGGGTCCCCAGGTCGGCAGCGGCACTTTGGTCGGCCGCCGGATGGGCGACTCGCTGCTGATTGAAATGAACCCGAACTGGGCCGACAACAACGTCGCCCTGAAGGCGTTCTCCACCGCGGACGGGTATACCGGCCACTGGACTTGGTCGGCCTTCGACGGCCCCCGCTCCGGCGGATCATTCACCGCTGACCACGAGTAGCATCGCGCCTGAAGAGCGAGAACGGCGCATTCGTGCAGGGCGGTCGGGGACGCCCGCCCCACCCCGTCACCGCACCAGCTTCACCTTGTCGCCCACCCGCACCACACCCGGCTGCGTAACTTCCGCGTTAAGCGCGAGGCGCCCACCAAAGCGTCGGCCGATGTCGCGCAGCACCTCGGGATCTCGCGCCAGCGTGTCGGGATCCACGGTGGTCATCGGGCAGCGCCCCCGCAGCGAATCCAGTCGCACGACGGCCTTGCCGATATGGAGTTCGGCGCCTTCCCACGACACCTCATCCATCCCCTCGACGCCACCGATCAGGATATTGGGACGGAGCCGGCGGATGTCCCGCCCGAACTCCGCCACCGCACCATCGGTCGCCACCAGCAGCGGCAGAATGTCGAATCGCTCCGGACCGTCGTAGGCGGCAAGCCAGGCATCCTCGCCCGCCGCCTCCTTGACCAGCGCGAGCACCGCCTCGCTCTCCCACGGCATTCCATTCACCAGCGGCTGACCGTCGGGCCCGAGCGTCCCCCTGAGCCCGAGCAGCCGGTGCTGCCGCCGGGAGGTGCGCACCCCCTCCGGCCCGCGGACGTGCACCGTCCGGTCGCCCGGAATGCCTTCGGCGGTGAGCTCGGCCTCCTGCAGCGGCTCCCCGGCCATCGACTTCACCGGGTAGCGCCACAGTCCATCGATACGGTGTGTCATCCTCGTGCCTCAAGCAAACTCGAGTTCAAGTCATTGGGCTCAACCGCTGCTGCGACCGACAAGGTAGTTACAACGCCACCAGTCCGCCCCCCGGATTCACTGCGTTCCGCCTCTGCTCCCGGCGAGATCCGCGTCATCCACGCCGGCGTTCAGGTGGCATCACGTCACACCGACGTGAGCCCACCACAATCAGAGGCTCCCCATGACGTCCGCCCTCCGCGGTACCCTGCTCGCTTCTCTTGCTGGCCTGTCCGTCGCCTGCAGCTCCACCGATCAATCCTCTACCCCCCTCTCCATCGATGCGAGTGCCGCGGCGCAGGGTGCACCCGGCGCCGTCGCCGTCGCCAGCAATGCGACGATGGGCAACGCCGTGCTGGTCTTCGCCCGCCGGGCCAACGGCAGCCTCGAAGGCCCCGCGTCGTATTCCACCGGCGGCACCGGCACCGGTGGCGGGCTGGGCAATCAGGGCGCCGTCACCCTTTCCGGCGGCCGCCGGCATCTCTTCGTGGTCAATGCCGGGAGCAATGATGTCTCGGTGTTCTCGGTCACGGGCACCAGGCTCACGCTGGTGAACCGGGTGGCCTCCGGCGGCATGCAGCCGATTTCCGTCACCGAGTATCGCGGACTGGTGTACGTCCTCAACGCGGGTGGCAGCGGCAACATCTCCGGCTTCCGGCTGAGCAGTGGGGGAATGCTCTCGCCCATCGCGGGCGCAACGCAGCCGCTGAGCGGCCCGGCCGTCGGGTCGGCGCAGGTGGGCTTCTCGCCCAATGGCGCGACGCTCGTCGTGACCGAGAAGGCATCCAACACGATCACGCTGTACGACGTTGACGGAGCCGGCCTCGCGAGCGCCCCGCGGCCGCAAGCCTCGGCGGGCATGACCCCATTCGGCTTCGCCTTTGACACGCGGGGTCGTCTGGTCGTCTCGGAAGCGTTCGGCGGTGCCGTCGGTGCCAGCGCCGTCTCGTCCTACGCGGCGAATCTGAGCGGGATGCTCCAGGTGCGCAGTGCCTCGGTCGGAACGACCCAGGCGGCGGCCTGCTGGGTCGCCATCACTCCGAATGATCGATACGCCTATGTCACCAATACGGCGAGCGGCAACGTGAGCGGCTACCGGCTCGACGGCGACGGCCGCCTGACGTTGCTGGGCACCGGCATCAGCGGGACCACCGGTGCCGGTCCGATCGACATGTCGATCACCCCTGATGGTCTTCGGCTCTTCACCCTCGACGGCCCCGCGCGCCAGCTGTCGAATTTCGCGGTGCGAGCGGACGGCAGCCTGGAGGCGGACCTCCCCACCACCGGGCTCCCCATGGGCGCCAACGGGATGGCCGCCTGGTAGGCGGATTCAGGGTAGGGCAGGCGTCCCCGCCTGCCCTACCACAGGCCCAGTCGCACCAGTCACGGGCAGGCACGGAGGCCTGCCCTACCCATTCCGGGATGGCAAAGAGAAAGGCCCCACC
>JANOFA010000898.1:0-3017 GCA_031413355.1 Gemmatimonadota bacterium
GCCTCGGTCCGTCCCCGGCCGCCGACCCAGATCGGCCGGCCGCGGTCGAGGTCGCTTACCACCACGCGGTGGTCATGGCCCTTGCGGATGGAGATCTCGTCGACGCCGATAGCCCGCGGCGCGGGCAGCCCGGCCCGCGCGACCTGCTTTTGCATGTAGATCTTGTCGAGATCCTTCACCGTGCTGTCGTGAATGCGCTCCAGCTCTGGCTGGTGGCTACCTCCGATTCCGGCGGCACCCGTGGCGGTACCCACAATGCCGAGGCCTACGACGCCTTCCTGCTGGGCCGCTACCACTGGAACCGGCGGACCACGCAAGGGATGATCGATGCCACGGCGGCGTTCAGCAAAGCGCTCGCGCTCGACTCGAACTACGCCCTGGCGTGGAGCGGCCTGGCCGACAGCTACGTGCTCTCGATTCCCGAGGAGTATGACGTGCCCGGGATCAACCGTGACTCGACCCTGGTGCGGGCCGAAGTAGCGGCGCGCCGGGCGATCGCGCTGGAGCCACGGCTGGGCGAGGCCTACGCCTCGCTGGGAGAAATCGTGGAGTATCTCGATCGGCGGGAGGAGGCGCGGGACGCGTACCGTCAGGCAATCACCCTTGCGCCGAACTATGCCACCGGGCACCAGTGGTACGCCTACTATCTTGCGGGCGTCAACCAGTGGGATGACGCGATTCGCGAGATGGAGATCGCCCACCGGCTCGATCCGCTCTCTCATGTGATCACCCTGTCGCTGGCGATCTTCTACGATGGCGCGGATCGCTTCGCCGACGCGACGCCGCTGTATGAGCAGGGACTCGCCCAGTCGCCCGAGGCGTACTATGCGTGGGCCACGATGGTGGGACACCACCTGGCACTGGGTCAGGTGGATGAGGCGATCACCGCCTTCGAAAAATCCCGCGGCCGCGGCTGGCCGAACATCGATTCGACGGTGCCCCGGCTGGTGCGCGGCCTGCGCGACCCGGCGACCCGTGCGGCCACGATCGACGCGCTCGGCCGGGGGGAGCATCCGATGATGGCCATTCCCTACTTTCGCTGGCTGCGCGGGGACGACGCGACGTTGAGCATGCTCGAGGCCGCGGCCGCCGCTGGCCGTACCACCGGCAGCGCGATGGGCACGTACATCATGCTCGGCCCGAAGCTGCGGGCCAGTCCGAGATTCCTTGCCATTCTGCCTCGCATGGGCCTCCCCGCTCAGGAAAGGGGACCGGTGAAGCCATGAGCACGATTGATGCCCTCACGCAGGCCCTCTCCGACCGCTATCTGCTCGAGCGCGAGCTCGGCCAGGGCGGCATGGCCACGGTGTATCTCGCCCAGGACCTGAAGCACGACCGCAAGGTCGCCATCAAGGTGCTCCGGCCCGAACTCGCCGTGGTGATCGGCGCGGAGCGGTTCCTGTCGGAGATCAAGACCACCGCCAACCTGCAGCACCCGCACATCCTCCCTCTATTCGACTCGGGTATCGCCACCGCCACCGGAACTGGCCCTGAGGCCGAGTCGCCGAGTCGCCGAGTCGCCGAGCCGCCGAGTCGAGTCGCCGAGTTTCTTTTCTACGTCATGCCCTTCATCGAGGGCGAATCACTCCGCGATCGGTTGACTCGCGAGAAACAGCTGCCCGTCGCCGACGCGGTGCGGATCGCCACCGAAGTGGCCGGCGCCCTCGACTACGCCCACCGCCACAACGTCATTCACCGCGACATCAAGCCGGAGAATATCCTGCTGCACGACGGCCGCGCCCTGGTGGCCGACTTCGGCATCGCGCTGGCCGCCAGCAAGGCGGGCGGCAGCCGTATGACCGAGACCGGCATGTCGCTTGGCACGCCGACCTACATGAGTCCCGAGCAGGCGATGGGCGAACGGGAGATTACCGCCCGCTCGGATGTGTACGCGCTGGGCTGCGTGACCTACGAGATGCTGATCGGGGAGCCGCCGTTCACCGGACCCACCGCACAGAGCATCGTGGCCAAGGTCATGACGGCGGAGCCGCTGGCGCTCTCCGGGCAACGCAAGACCATTCCGGCGCACGTCGAGGCCGCGGTCCTGACCGCGCTGGAGAAGCTCCCGGCGGACCGCTTCGCGAGCGCCGCCGAATTCGCCGCCGCGCTCGCCAGTCCCACCTTCACCAGCGCGTCAGCCACGGCACGATCCGCGGTCGAGAGCCGTTCGCGGGCATGGACCGCTGCCTCCATGGCGGGATGGCTGTTGTGGGGCCTCACGCTGATCGCCGGACTGTGGCTGTGGTCCCGGGCCGCGTCCGGCTCCGGCGACCCGGTCCGGCGATACGCGCTCGAAGTGACCGGTGCCGAGGCGATCGCTTCAGTGCAATCGGCGTCCATGGCCATCAGCCGGGACGGCGGGCGACTGGCCTACGTTGGTGGCGCGGCGGCCGGGTCGGATCAGATCTGGATTCGGGATCGGGATCAGCTCCACGCCCGCCCGCTCGCCGGCACCGCCGGAGCGAGCGCCCTGAGCTGGTCGCCGGACGGGCGGCAAGTGGCCTTCGTGGCTTCTGGTGACGTGCTCAAGGTGATCGCGCAGGACGGAACCTCGCCGACCATCGTGGCCGATTCCCTCATCTCCGGCGGCGGAACGGCGTGGGGCCCGGATGGATTCATCTACTCGGCCCGCAGTTTCAACGGCACGGTGGGCATCGGCCGGGTCCCGGCCACGGGCGGAGTCCCGACCGCGGTCACCACTCCTGACACCGCGGCACACGCCCTGGCCCACCTGAGCCCGGCGTTGTTGCCCAACAACCGCGGGCTCCTGTTCTCCATCTGGTACGGGCCCACCCGTCCTGCTGACACCGACATCGCTGTCGCCGACCTCAAGACCGGCCAGTTCCGGGTCCTGCAGCGAGGCGTGCGGGCCCGGTACCTCGACTCGGGGCATCTCCTGATTGCGCGGGCCGACGGTTCGCTCGTGGTGGTGCCGTTCGATCAGGACCAGATGGTGACGACCGGCCCCGCCGTCCCGGTGATCACGGGGTTGGCGATCCGGGACGGATACATCGTGG
>JANOFA010000899.1:0-7578 GCA_031413355.1 Gemmatimonadota bacterium
ACGAAGAACGATCCCATTCAGACGGTGGGCGCAGCGTGCGCGCGCTTCCGCAGGAGGAACAACCAGGTGGCGAGACCGAGCATCACGAACCGGAGCAGCAGGCCTGCCGCATACGGCAGCGTGCTCCGGGCCAGCAGTACCGTCGCGACGGTGATCCCGCAGGTGAGCAGGAGGTTGGGCAGGAGGTGGCCCAACGCAAGCACCTGTTCCCGCAGGACGACTCGGGCATTGAAGTAATGCAGCAGGAAGAGCAGCACGAACGAGGCGAGGGTGGTGTAGGCCGCCACCTGGTAGCCGTAGATCGGGATGTAGTAATAGTTCAGCCCTATGTTCGCGAACCCCGCAATGAAAGTGTTGAGGGAGATGAGCCCGGTCCGATTGCGGAACGCCGCGTACTGGAAGAAGAGGGTGTAGAGGAAGACGAAGACATAGCTCAGCACGATGACCGGCACGAGAGGCAGCGCGCCGTAGTACCGCGGGTCCGCCAGCAGCAGCGCGACATCGCCGGCAAAGAGCATGATCGCCACCGCCGCCAGGTAGACGTAGTCGGCGTAGTCGCGCGACATCCGGTTGATCTTGTCGAAATTGCCCACCCGGTAGTCATCGAAGAAGATCGGCCGCCACGCCTTGGCCGACGCCAGCACTACCAGGTTCATGGCGGTGCCGACGTCATAGGCAAAGGAGTAGAGCCCGGTCGCCTCCCTGGAGGTCAGCTGCAGCAGGATGATCCGGTCGTAATAGCCCAGGATGTAGCGTGAGATCGAGTGCGGGATGAGGGGGAGCGAGAAGATCAGCACGTAGCGGATGTGTTTCCACTCGATCCTGAACCGTGCAAGTCGGCTGAGGCTCCATGCCGCGTAGGCGCCAAAGACGCCGGAGACGATCAGGTCGGCGTACACCCGCCCCAGGTACTTCCGCTCGGTCAGCAACACAGCGAGCAGCAGGAAGATCCCCAGCGTGCCGCCAGTGCGGAGCACGGTCAGGATGGAGTACCACCGACTCTGCCGTGAGGCGTTGAGCAGCGCCAGCTGGATCTCGATCAGCCCGGCGAACATGGCCACGCCGACGGCGGCCAGGAAGACACTGGTGTCGAGTTTGGTAAACGCGGCGAGCGGCCCGCGCAGCAGGAAGAGCGCGGCGCCGGAGAGGAGAGTGAATCCCAGCAGGAACAGCAGATTCCCGCCGAGGCAGGTGGCAAAGTCGGGCGGGTCCTCGAGGTAGTACCGGGTGATGCCGCTGTTCAGGTTGAGTGAGAGGAGCACGGTCAGGATCGACACCACGGAGGCGAACACCGAGATGACACCGTACTCCGCCGGAGTCAGCAGCTGGGTGAGCAGCGGGAGACTGAGCGCCACCAGCGCGTTCGCCACCAGCGTGCCGGAGAGGTAGTTCCGGCCGTGGGCCAGGAACTCGCGATTCTCCGCGCCAACCAGGCGGGCCAGGCGCTGCCGCAGCGCGGTGAGCATGGGCGGGCCTAGCCCGGCAGGCCCATGACGAAGCGCTGCATGATGGCATAGTGCGCATCGAGCACCGCCGGCAGCCCCGCGAATCGGGCAAAGCCATTCGCTACTTCCTCGTCCACGTACGCGGTCAGCATCTCCACCGTATCGCGCCCCGGCCGGATGCCCCTGTGCCGGAAGAGCCCCGCCCGCTCGAAAGCGTCGATCCCCTGCACGCTCAGCGCCGCCGACATTCCCCGGCCCCGGCCGTCCTCGTGCAGCAGGAACGACGGCCGCCGCCGGCTGAGGAAATGGATGTGGGAATGGACCCGGTAGCCCACATGGAAGTCACACGTCTCATAGAACCCGATCCGGTCGAGCCCACCTGAGACGTCCATTACCTCGTAGCCGAGCTGGAGTGCCGCCGTGGCAATGCCGCGGTTGTTGCGCCGGTCTTCCTCTGGGATGCGCGGGTCCTCCTGATCGATGCCGCGATTGAACGAGCAGAAACGCCGCGCCCCGGGAAACCGCTCGGCCAGGGTCCGGAGCACATCGATGGACTGCGCCTGGTAGATCGGCCGCTGGGCCGGTGTTACTGCAAACGCCGCAATCCCGGAGGGGACGCGGAGCGGTTGGCCGAGCGATGGAAGGTGATACCAGGCGGGGCAGCCGGTGACGAGCGTGTTCGTGATGCCGTTGCGACGCAGGACCTCGCGGCTCAGATGATCGCGACAGCCCAGATACGGCGTCTCTGCCGCGATGCGATGCAGCACGGCGAGTGACTCGTCGGTGAAGCGGTAATGGCGAACGGTGTCCCAGTCGCCGGGAACGCCTTTCCAGCCGAGGCCGAGCGGAATGATCGGGACCCGGAGGCGGCTCAGGTCCGGGAGGAGCTTGTAGACGCCGGGATAGAACTTCGGCTGGTAACCGGGTCCGCCGAGGATGATGACGGCGCGGCTGGCGTTGATCTGCTCGAGATGGGGGTCGAGTGACTCCCAGTGCGGCAGCTGAAACAGCTCGTGTTCCGGCCGCAGGTGAGTCAGCAGCTCCCGGGCCCGCTGGGTGATCAGGAAATCACCCATGTTGATCTTGGCGCCGGAGAGGACGGTATACATCAGCGGATCAGAGATCGTCCCAGCCGAGCAGGGTATCCTCGCTGATCCGGCGCCGCGCCGGCCGGCCCTTCAGCTGGTCGAAGAAGGTCGGCGAGATCCCGGTCCCCGGGCGCTTGAAGGTCACGTTCTGCTCCGTGATCGGCTCGCCGATCTCGATGTCGCGACTCGCCACCAGGCTGCGGCGGGCCTGCAGCCGCGCGGCGCTCTCGCAGGGGAGTGGGTGCTTCTCGTACGTGCCGCGCACCGTCTCGATCAGCTCCACATTGCGCACGAAGGTGGCGAGGTCGGCCGGGTCCATCGCGTGGTAGTGGTCGTTCCCCTTGAGCGACTTGTTCAGCGTGAAGTGCTTCTCGATCACCTTGGCGCCGAAGAGATACGCCGTCGACAGCGTCATCATCGCCGGATCGGGGCGCACGTGGTCGGAGTATCCAAGCAGGAAGCGGGGGAACACCTGCCCCAGGTGCCGGATCATCTGGAGATTGGCGTTGGCCGGGGCGGTCGGGTAGTCGAGCACGCAGTGGAGCAGGCAGATCTCCTCGTTGCCCTCAGCCAGGATGGTGTGCACCGCGGTGTCGATCTCGCCGATCGTGGCCGCGCCGGTGGAGAGGAGGATCGGTTTGCCCTTCCGCGCCATGTGCCGGATGAACGGCGGGTTGGTGAGGTCGGAGCTCGAGATCTTGAAGAGCGGCATCAGCGGGTCGAGATAGTCCGCCGATTCGAAGTCGAACGGGGTCGAACAGAAGATGATGCCGGTGGTCCGGCAATGTTCCGCCAGCCGGCGATACTCGGTCTCCCCGAACTTGTCGAACTTGAGGAACAGCTCGCGCTGGGTGGCGGTGGGCTCCTCGTTCCGGTCCCAGTAGGCCGGCGAGTGGCGGGAGACGATCTTCTCCGCCTTGTAGGTCTGGAACTTGACCGCGTCCGCCCCCGCCAGGCGGGCCTCGTCGATCATCCGCACCGCGGCGTCGAAGACCCCGATCCCGAGATCGGTGGCCACGTCGTAGTAGTTCACGCCGATCTCGGCGATGACGAATGCGCCGCGCTTGGTCGCAATCTCCGGCAGCAGGCTCATGGATGCTCCCCGGCCCGGAACGCCTCGTACCGGGAAAAAAGGAGGGTGAGAATGTTGGTCATGCCGCGGCGCAGGTCATGACGCCGCATGAGCCCCCGGCACTGTTCCCGGAGCGAGAGGTCGGCCGCGAGCGACTGGTAGGCGGCGGCGATCTCTCCGTCCGTGAGCGCGGTGCCGAGTCCCAGGTTGACGATTCCGTTCTCGCTGCGCGCAAAGAGGTGGTGCAGCTCGCGGTTGTTCTGGGCCAGCACGATCATCGGGACGCCGAGTGAGGCGACCTCGTACACCGTGCGGCCGGCGGAGGTGAACACCAGATCGGCCCGCTGCATGTAGCGGCTGATCGTCTTGATGTTCTGCAGCAGCTCCACCTGCAGTGGCAGTCCCGCCACCAGCGCTGTGAGCGCGTCGAGCCGGCGATAGCCGAGTCCGAGCACCACCGTCACCCGGGGTGGCGGACTCGGGAGGCGGGCCAGCAGATCGAGGACCCGGGCGGTGTAGTCGTTGGCATCGGTGCCGCCAAAGGTGACCAGCACCTCCTCGACGCCGGGACGGAGTGGCCGGGGCTCCAGCATCACGAACTCGTCTCGCAGATCGAAATAGGCCGGTCCCCACACGGCATGCTCCGAGGGGAAGGTCTCTTCGTAGAGCGCGTTGATCACCAGCTCCGCGACCCTGCTGCCCGGTCCCAGATCCTCGAAGTTGACCACGAACGCGCCCTGGGCCTTGAGTCCGGTCACGTAGGCGGCGTCGGTATCGAGGATGTCGTTGACCACGATATGGGGCGCGAACTCGGTGAGGACCTGGGTCAGTCCGGCGTCGTCCGCGATGGTGCGGAGCGGATAGAAGCTCTGGCGGATCAGGTCCGTCCCCAGCCGGTGCTCTTCCCGGCAGACGAACAGCACTTCGTGGTCGATCAACCGTGCGGCGAGCATCAGCATCCGGTACACATGTCCCAGGCCGATCGTCTCGTGACCGTCCACCCGGAGCAGAATGCGGCGGTGGTTGAGCAGTTTCTCCGCCAGCCACCAGTCCATCGGTGTGTCGATGTCGACCGACTCGCGCGCCGGCACTTCGAGCAGATCGATCCGGGCCCCGATCCGGCTGCCGGCGGCGACGCACTCCCGTCGTGCCACGACGATGCCGCCGGTCTCGCGGAAATGCGGCGGCAGATCCTGACGATTCACCCGCCGGGAGTAGGCCGGGACGTATGCCCCATCCTTCATTGTCCAGGAGAGGTGCCGGTCGTCGATCACGGAGAGCAGGGTGTCAGCGCCGCCGGCAAAGAATCGGTCGATCGCGGCGTCGATCGTGGCGGAGGTGAGCAGCGGGCTGGTGGGTTGCAGGGTCACGACTGCGTCGAACCGCTCTCCGCGGGTGGCTTCCCACGTCGTCATCGCGTGGTGGATCACCGGGTCGAGCGGCACTGCGTCGCCGCAGAGCTCCGCCGGACGCATCAGCACTTCAGCGCCGGCCACCTGGGCCACATGGGCAATCTCTTCGTCATCGGTGGTCACGACGACGCGGTCCACCCGATGGCTGGCGAGGGCGTGCTCGATGGCGTAGCGGATAAGGGGCTTGCCGGCGAGGAAACGGACATTCTTGCGGGGGATGCCCTTGGACCCGCCACGGGCCGGGATGACCGCGAGAACGCGCGATGGTGCCATTCGGTATAGTAATCGAGGGCGAGGGGCGGCCACCACCATGCGGCGGTTCCCCGGTCTCCGGAAGCGGTGTACTTTCCCCCTACGATGATGCCTTTTCGCCCGCTCGCATTGCTGGCCCTTTTCGCGCTGCCTGCCGCGCTCTCCGCCCAGGACAGCCTGGTGCAGGTGCCCCGGCGGGACTCCGCCTTCGGGCCCATCGGCCGGATGCCGGACGTCGACTCCCTCGGCCGCCCGATCATCCGCTACATCGTGGTGGCGCGGTCGGACGTGTTCGACTCCACAGAAGCGAAGAGCTGGTTGCCCCGGCTGGTCAACGGACTGCACATCACCACGGCGGAGTACGTCATCCGGCGCGAGCTGCTGCTCAAGGTGGGTGAGCCGTACGATTCGCTGATGGCGGCGGAGACCTCACGCAACCTGCGGACGCTGGGAATCTTCCGGAAGGTGGTGCTGGACACGATCACCACCGACTCGGGCATGGTGCTGCGGGTGGGCAGCCGGGATGGCTGGACCACGCAAATTGACGTCCGCTTCCGCAGCGCCGGCAACCAGACCGACTGGCAGGTCGCGCTGAACGAGCGGAACCTGCTGGGCACGGCGACGCGCTTCTCCACCAAGTATCGCCACACGCCGGATCGCAATCAGCTCAGTTTCCAGTTCCTCCAGCCCCGGCTCGTCGCGCGCACCGTGTCGCTCGGCCTGCGCTACGAGAACCGGTCGGACGGGGAGCGCGGCTCGGTGGCGATCGAGCGGCCGTTCTTCTCGCTGAGCGACAAGATCGGGCTGAAGACGCTGCTCGACCTGCGCAATGAGCGGGTGCTGCGGTTCACCGGGGGGTTCGGTACCGCCAGCGATTCGCTGCGGCGGCGCTACGTGCTCGGCTCCGCCGAGCTGGCCAAGGCCATCCGCCGGGGCAGCCGCGGGTACCTCCGGATCGGCGTGAGCGGGAATATCCGGCGCGACGATTACTCCGTCTGGCCGACCAACACCACGGCCCGCACCACCACGGCCGCATTCGGGCCATTCATCGAATGGCGCCGGGCCAATTACGTCGTGACCAGCGGCTTTGCCCGGTTCGGGCAGGACGAGGATGTCGACGTCAGCAACTTTGCCCGCGTCGGCCTGCTCGCGGCACCGAGCTTTCTGGGGTACGACTCAAGCGGAGTGGGCCTGGTGGTGCAGGGGCGGATCGGCACCAAGCTGACGCGGGGCTTCGCCTGGATCGACGCGCGGGCCAACGGGCTGTACAACGCCGGCGGTCTGGACTCCGGCTCCGTGACCGTGGGCACCACGGTCGTCCTCACGCCGGCGTCGCGGCACCTGGTGATCGGCCACGCGGATATCGGGTGGATCAGCAATCCGTTGCCGGCGACAGAATTCGACCTCGGTTTTGCCGTCGGGCCGCGCGCCTTTCCCATTCATGCCTTTACCGGCGACCGGACCTATTTCGCGACCGCCGAGTATCGTTACATCTTCGGCAAGGATCTGTTCAAGTCGCTGGACCTGGGACTCGCCAGCTTCGTCGATCATGGCGGCGCGTGGTATGACGGGAGCAAGCGGCGCAGCGGCACTGACGTCGGGCTCGGGCTGCGCCTCGCCGCCTCGCGCGCCGCCGACGCGAACGTGACCCGGCTTGATCTGGCCTACCGGTTCAAGAACGACCGGGTGAAATCCGGCTGGGTGTTCGTCATCGCCTCGGGCCTGGTCTTCAACACGACGCCGCGGCAATGACCACGCGGACACCGGGACTGACGTGGCATCGAACGGGCGACCCGGTGGGTCGCCCCTACGGTGTCGTGAATTGTCCCCTTACCTTGAAATGCCATGACCACACCCGCTGAACCGATGCCCGCTGCGCCGACCCGCCGGGCTCGCCGCTGGGGCCGCAACGTCCTGCTGGTCCTCGTCGGGTTCCTCCTGCTGATGGCGCTCTACACCTGGCTGGCGCTGCACTGGGACTACTCCACCGGCTACCGCAGCGGGACGATGCAGAAGTTTTCCAGGCGGGGCTGGGTCTGCAAGACCTACGAAGGCGAGCTGTGGCAGTCGGTGGTTACCAATGTGTCGCCGCAAGTGTGGCAGTTCAGCGTGCGGGACAAGCGTGTCGTGCAGGCGCTGGATTCGCTGGTGGGCAGGCCGGTTCGGCTGCACTACACCGAACATCGTGGTGTGCCGACGTCCTGCTTTGCCGATACGCCGTACTACGTCGACCGCGTGGTCGTGGTCACGCCGTAATGGTCGTCGTCACGCCGTAGGGGCCGCCCTTGGGCGGCCCCTACGGCGTGATC
>JANOFA010000900.1:0-1169 GCA_031413355.1 Gemmatimonadota bacterium
GAGCGGGAGGGATTCGAACCCTCGATAGAGCTTTTCAACCCTATGCCGGTTTAGCAAACCGGTGCCTTGAGCCACTCGGCCACCGCTCCAGCGAGCCCCATTCTAGCCCTCCCCGTGGGCCGCGACAAGTCTCAGGGGAGCGTGGCCCCGGCGGCGCATGGGAAAGCGGAGATCGAAGCGCAGGCCCTTGCCCGGGCTGGCGTGGGTTGCGTGGCACCCGACGCTCGCCACACCCCATGGGCTGGACCAGGGCAATGGGCCGGCATGTGCGCCGCGTTACATCGAAGAGGGAGGGCCGAGGCTCATAGTGTCAGGCATGACCACCCCATTCACGGCGTCCGCCGCCTGCCTCGGCCTGTTCCTGCTCGCCTGCGCGCCGGCCGACGGCAATCCGGCAGGTCCGCCACCGCCCGGCGGCGACCCCGACCTCGGCCCCGGTGCGAGCCTGCATGGTCGCCGCCCCTTTCCCAATGACAATCCGTGGAACACCGTCATCGATCAGGCGCCTGTCGCGGCCAACTCGGATGTTCTGATCGCGAGCATCGGCGCCGGTACGGCGCTGCATCCCGATTTCGGGGCGGACTACAACGGCGGACCGTTCGGCATCCCGTATGTCGTCGTCGACCACCAGACGAGCGGTGTACCGGTGACATTCGACTATGCCGATGAAAGCGATCCGGGGCCCTACCCGATCCCGCGCGGGGCGCCGATCGAAGGAGGCAGCAATGCCAGCGGCGACCGGCACGTCCTCGTGGTCGACCGCGAGAGCTGGAAACTGTATGAGCTGTTCAATGCCTATCCCGCCGGGAGCGGGTGGCAGGCGGGATCCGGCGCCATCTTCGATCTCAACAGCAACGCCCTCCGGCCCGCCGGCTGGACCTCGGCGGATGCTGCCGGGCTGCCGATCTTCCCCGGACTGGTGCGCTACGACGAGGTCGTGGAGCAGGGGGAGATCCTCCACGCGCTCCGCTTCACCGTACGATTCACTCGCAGGGCCTATCTCAGTCCGGCGCGCCACTACGCCAGCAGCGACACCAGTTCCAGCCGTCCACCGATGGGCCTGCGGGTTCGGCTGAAGGCAGGGTTCGACCTGAGCGGCTATCCCGCCTCCGCGCAGGTGATTCTGCGGGCGCTCAAGACCTACGGGATGATCCTGGCCGACAACGGGA
>JANOFA010000901.1:0-1082 GCA_031413355.1 Gemmatimonadota bacterium
CCGGCATTTCGGCGTTGATCTCGCTGGCCAGCTAGATAATACGGGTCGTGAAATGCAGCGTACGCATCTTCCATGAGAGGTAGTGCGGATCGAGCGGGATGCAGTGCCCGCCGAGCCCGGGACCGGGGGTGAATTTCATGAAGCCGAACGGCTTGGTCGCCGCCGCCTCAATGACGCCCCAGACATCCAGTCCCAGCTTGTCACAGGCCTGCGCCAGCTCGTTCGCCAGCGCGATGTTGATCATCCGGAAGGTGTTTTCGTAGACCTTGACCAGCTCGGCGGCCTCGGGGCTCTGCACCGGGACCATCGTGTCGAAGACCTTGCCGTAGAGGGCCAGCGCCAGCTCGTTGCACAGTGGCGTGATCCCGCCGATGACCTTGGGCGTGTTCCGCGTCTGCCAGGTGGGATTGCCAGGATCCACCCGCTCGGGACTGAAGCAGAGCGCGAAGTCCTTGCCCACCGTCTGCCCGCCATTCTCGAAGATCGGCAGCAGCACTTCCCGGGTCGTGCCCGGGTACGTGGTGCTCTCGAGGATGATCAGCTGGCCGGGCCGCAGGCTCGCCCGGATCGACTCCGCGGCGGCAACGACATAGGACAGGTCGGGATCCTTGGTCTTGTTCAGCGGAGTCGGCACGCAGATCGAGATGGCGTCGCACTCCCCCAGCCGCCTGAAATCCGTCGTGGCGGAGATCAGCTTGGCTTTCACATGCCCGGCCAGCACCGTTGCAGGCACATCCTCCACGTGGCTTTCGCCCCGATTGATCCCACTGCAGACTGATTCACTGATGTCGAATCCGAGCACTCGGAAGCCGCTGCGGGCGACCTCGACGGCCAACGGGAGACCCACGTACCCGAGGCCAATGATCCCGACTGTGGCATCACCCCGGGCGATCCGCTCCCGCAACTGCTGTAAACCGTCGGCCATGACTGCTCCCTGCCCTGAAGGAAAGTGCCTGTGGTGTAACGAGATGGAGCCCTAATCGTCGCAAGTTAGCTGGGCCCGGTGGTGTTGTGCCAGCGTTCCCGGTGCAAACGCCGTGCGCAACCCAGCCAGCACGTCCACCGACCACCCCATCCGACCC
>JANOFA010000902.1:0-2348 GCA_031413355.1 Gemmatimonadota bacterium
CATGTTCGAGGAAATATAGACCGGAAGCGGTGTTCTCCATCACCCCGGGCCGAGATGCAGCAGATTCACCGCCCCATGGCAGGAGGAGATTGTTCCCACCACGATCGCGACCGCCGCTCCCGCGCTCCCGACCGCCGCAACCAGTGCATCGCCGGCCAGCACTTCGGCCACACTGAAGGTGCCGACCCCGAACGCCTGGTGTTCGCAGGAAAAGAGCACGGGACCGGCGGTGGCCTGTTCCTCAGCCAGCGCCGTCGTCAGGTCGCGGAGCGCGTCGGCCATCTCCCAGGTGCGCGGGGCGCGGGTGACGGGACAGAGCGCCGGTTCGATGCAGTGTGTCGGGCAGAGCCAGTCGGCGAACGAGACGTAGCGGGTGCCGTCGGGGACCGCCCGGTCATAGGGCGTCCCGGGCCCCTGCGGGACCGCGCGAGTCTCTACCAGCCGACCTGGCCAGCGCGCCCGCGCCCGGCGCACCAGCCAGTGGTACATCAGGTGGGGCATGAGTGGTGAGGGGACGATGGCACTCGGCGGATCGCCGGCAACGGTCGTCGCCAGCCACGAGTCGAAGAACTCGTCCCAGTCGCTGACGACGAGTTCCGCGAGCACACTGGCTCCGATCTCGCGGCTGAACTGACAGTGGGGATCTCGGTCGACGACAAGCAGCCTGGTGAATTCCAGTTTTTCCCTGGCCCGCGCCTGCAGCAGTTGCCCGGCGTAGAACGTCCCGTAGCATCCACCACCAACCACGGCGATTTCGGCGAAACGCATGGTGCTAGCCAGCGGGATCGGTGCGGCGCCGGGGTATCAGCCTCACCGGACGAGCCTGCCTCCATCCACGACCAGCGTCTGGCCGGTGACGTAGTCGCCGCCCTCCAGCAGGTAGAGGAGCGCCGCACCGACGTCGTCCGGACTCCCGAGGCGCTGCAGCGGGGTGGTGCGGACCAGGTGCGCACGGGCGCGGTCGTCCCATTCGTCCGGCGGCAGCACCGCGCCCGGCGCGATGGCGTTGACGGTGATGTCCGGAGCGAGCGCGCGGGCCAGCGTCTGGGTGAGCATCACCACGCCCGCCTTGCTGATGCAATGCGCCGCATAGTTGGGCCACGGTTCCATCCCGCCGACATCGGCCAGATTGACGATGCGGCCCCTGGCGGCACGCAACGCCGGCAGCGCCCCCTGCGCGGTGAAGAACATGGAGCGGAGATTGAGGTTCATGATCCCGTCCCACATCTCCGGCGTGGTGTCTTCAATGCTGGCGCGGGTCATGATCCCAGCGGAGTTGACCAGCACATCGAGCTGGCCGAAATGCGCCGCCACCCGCGCCGGCAGCCCCCGAGCGGCGTGGGCGTCGGACAGGTCCGCCGAGAAACAGGCCCCCTCCGCCCCGAGCTGCCGCACGCGTTCCAGCGTCGCGCTGGCCCCGGCGGCCGACTGGTGAAAGTGAATGGCGACCCGCATCCCGCGGCCGGCGAGCGCCTCGGCGAGGGCGCGGCCCACCCGGCGGCCCGCCCCCGTGACCAGGGCGACGCGGGAGGCCAGCTGCACGTCAGCTCACGCCGTTGGTGACCGGGAGGATGTGGCCGGTGATGCCGGAGGAGGCCTCGCCGGCGAGGAAGAGCACCGCGTTCACCAGCTGGTCCATCTCGACATAGTGCGCGTCGGCGCCCGCCGAAGCGATGTTCTCCGGTGTGCGGACCATCTCCGGTGCGACTGCGTTGACCCGCACGCCCCGGGGCCACAGCTCCAGCGCCAGGCTCTGCGTCATCGCGCCCACGCCACCCTTGGCCGCGCTGTAGACCGCCATCTGGCTCTTGGGATGGAAATACGCCGCCGACGCGAAGTTCACGATGGCGCCGCGGGTGCCCGCCAGTGCCTCCACCGCAGCACGCGACATCAGGAACGTGGTCTTGAGATTGATGGCGACCTCGCGATCAAATCCCTCCGGCGTGCACTGACCGATCGGCCCGTAGGTGGTGAGGCCACCGGCCACATTGACCACCGCGTCGAGACGGCCAAAGTACTTGAGCGCGGTTTCCACGGCGAGCGCGGCAATATCCGCTTCGGTCAGGTCGCCGGCGGCCGGCCGGGCGTCAATCCCCTCCGCTTTGAACTCCTTCACCCGGTCGGCCACACCGACGGCATTCCGGTCGACCGCAATGATGCGCGCGCCCGCCTTGCCCATGGCCCGCGCAACCGCGTGGCCGATCTGGCCGGCCCGGCCGACTCCAGTGACGAGAACGGTCTTGCCGGAAAAATCCCAGGTCGTTGGCATAGGGCGGAGCTCGGGTAAAGTGACGTCGTGCAACGGACGGTGAGTAGTGGTGAACGCCTCAGGCAGCGCCGGAGTTCCC
>JANOFA010000903.1:0-4049 GCA_031413355.1 Gemmatimonadota bacterium
CCGCCGAGATCGATGAATGCACCGAAATCGGTGATGTTCTTGACGATGCCCTTCCGGACCTGGCCGACGGCGAGCTCCTTCATCAGGTGCTCGCGCTTGTGGGCCCGCTCGTTCTCGAGAATCACCCGGCGGCTGACGACGATGTTGCGGCGCCGCTTGTTCAGCTTGATGATCTTGAACTCGTAGCTCTGACCGAGCAGTTCGTCGATGTTGGGCACCCGCCGCAGGGCGATCTGACTGCCCGGCAGGAAGGCGTCGACGCCCATCAGGTTCACCACCACGCCGCCCTTGATCTTCTTGACCAGGGTGCCCTGCACCGGCTGGTCGCTCTCGTGGGCGAGCTTGATCTTCTCCCACACCCGCATGAAGTCGGCCTTCTTCTTGGAGAGCACAACGGCGCCCTCCGCGTCCTCGAGATGCTCGAGGAAGACCTCGACTTCATCGCCCGGTGCGGGAATATCCTTGAATTCATCAAGCGGAACCGACCCCTCGGACTTGAACCCGACATCGAGGATGACGGCGCTTTCAGTGATGCGGAGAACGATGGACTTGACGATCTCGCCCTCGACGATCTGGGACATCGTCCCTTCATACATCGAGAGCATCTGCTCGTATTCGGCCTCGGAATAATCCTCATCATAGAGGTCGGCACGGACGCGCAGACCGGTGGTCCGGGCTTGCACACTGGCTGCGGTAAGGGTGGAGGTTTCTGTGCTCACGGACGGGGGTGCCTCGGGTGGCCGCTCCGGACGGGCTGCGGGCAGATTGTTAGTCTCCAGGACAAGCGGGATGGCCCGACTGGAGAGCCCGCAAAGCTAGTGATCGGGGCGGGTTGGGACAAGCTAGGGGGGGACAGGTTGCAGGGAGCAGGTGGCAGGTGGACAGGAGCAGGGAGGGCGCTTGGGCTGCCGAGCGGGTCGGAACGGGGTGAGCGGCACCGACCGCGGCCCTTTTCCTGACCTGGAGGCAGGCCGAGCGAGCCGGGCATCAGTCTCCAGTCAAGCGACCGGGAGGCTGGGTCAGGGACAGCTGCCGGTGGTGGCGAACCAGCACCGGGTGGTCGGTGCGGTGAGGAAGTGGGTCAGCAGGAATCCCGCCACCTTTGCCTCGCCGGCATCGCTGGGGTGGAGCCCATCCGGCTCGAACTCGTTCCGCGGCCACACGAGCCCATCGGAGCGCGGGATCGTGCCGTTGGCCCAGAGATACGGGCCCCAGTCCACCCACGGCGCCGTCCCATCGGCGTAGTTGAGGTCGCCGGCGGTGGGATCAACCAGGGTTCCTCCCGCGGCCATCTGTCTCTCCTGCGCCTCCACCAGCCACTTCACCGAGAAGCCCTCCTCGTACGCGTAGGGCTCGGGGTTGAGGCGACTGCTGGTGTAGCCGCCGTAGATGCGGCTGGTGACAAACACCAGGCGGAGGTTGGGGTAGCGCACCTTGGCGGCGCGGAGCATCCGGCCGAGGTCGCGCTCGAAGAGGAAGGCATCGGCGCTGGCACGGGGCAGCGAATCGGTGGGGCCACCGGTGGCGTGCTTGAACCAGATCGCCTGCACCTGCTTCTCCGACAGGCCCGCCGGGGCGAGGGCGGAATCGCGCACCCGATCATAGTTGGCGTCGGTGGGGTTGACCCAGAGCGCCGCATACTGCCCCCCCTCGGCGCCGTTGACGATTCTGAGCCTGCTCTTCCGAACCAGCGGGTGGCTGGTCGCCTGGCCGACGAAGCTCCAGCTGTTGCACGGGTCGGCGAAAAACTCGGTGCACCACTCCTGCGTCGCGCTCGACATGCCGTTGGACAGCAGCACATAGCTGCCGCTGGGATCGGGCTGGCCATTCACATCGAGCGGCGTGATGCTGCGCGCCAGCGCCGCGCCCGCCGCGGTGTGGGACGCGGAGCTCATGTTGCCGCCCGAGTACAGGCTTCCACTGAAGCCGCGGTAGGTGCCCCCGAGGTCGATGAGCGGCAGCTTGGCTGTGTCGTTGCGCAGGAGGCCGTTCTTGACCGTGACCTGCGCGGTACCCGAGGTGGTGCCGTGCGTGGCGGTGATCCCGGCGGTGCCCGCTCCCGTCCCGGTGACGAATCCGCCGGAGGTCACTGTGGCCACAGCGGTGTTGCCGCTGCTCCAGGTGACCGTGGCGCCGGGAATCAGGGCGCCGGACAAGTCGCGGACGACGGCCCGCAGCTCAACCACGGAGCCCGTGGCGACGGAGTCGGCCTGAGGCGACACCGACACGCTGCCGGTCAACCCGGCGGACACGGTGACTGAGGCGCTGTCGCTGACCCCGTTGGCTGTCGCCCGCACCCATGTCTGGCCCGGCGCGAGGCCGGACACCTGTCCGGCCAGGCCGACGCTGGCCACGCCACTGCTGGCAGAGCTCCAGACGATGACCGCGGATGACACGACGGCGCCGAGGCTGTCCTTCGCGACCGCACTGAGCTGCACCGCCCCTGCGACCGCCACGCTGGCCTGCGTGGGGGTCACGTCGACGGTCGCGACGGGAAGGGGTGGGGGGGGAGGATTGGTGGAATCCGCCGAGCAGGCGAACGTGGCCGCGATGCTGGCGGCGAAGTACACGCAAGGGCGAACCATCGTTGCAGTCCGTAAAGGCAGCATGGTTGAAAGTAGCTACTACGTACCAGCGCGGCAAAGATCAGAACCGCCCACGTCGGAGGGATGTGGCACACGCCGAATCGGCCAACGACGCCGGATGGGCCGCGCTCGCCGGCCATCACAATCCCGGGGCAGTGGAAAATTGACAGTTGATCCACGGCCTGTAGCGTTCCCGGACATTCCGTTTGACGGCTGATGTATCGTTCGAGGGCTCCCTCGACGTTACTTCCACGCTGAAGCCAGGAGATCGCGATGCGTGGGTCTTCACCGCAGGAGCAGCGGCAGCTTCTCGGGATTCTGGCGGTGTCCCTGCTGCAGCTGGGATTCGAGTTCTTGATCATGAAAGTGGCTCGGTACCAGTTTGGTACCTTGTCGATCGGGGTGATCGCGGTCGCGCTCCTCGGGGTGGCCGCCGCCGCGCTGTCCGTACGCCTCTTCAAACGGCCTGAACACGCGATCGTTGCCGCCTGTCTCGCGCTCCCGTGCGTCGCTTGGCTGTGCATCGCGGTCCAGACGATTCAGGGATTCGGGCCCCAGGACTTTTCGTACTCGAATTTCCTGGTGGCGGGGTTCCTCGCGTTCGTGGTCCTCGCCCTCTGCAGCGTTCCCGTCTTCGCCTACATGCACGCGAACGTCAGCAATATTCATCGCTACTATGCCGCCAGCTTCATTGGCGGGGCCATCGGGATCCCCGTAACCCTCGCCCTCCTCGAGGTCACCGGAGACCTCCTGACCGGTTCTGCGCTCCTGCTGCTCACCGCCCTGCCTCCACTGGTCCTGGTAGCCCATCCCCGGGCGAGAGCGCTGGGAGTTGCCCTCGCGGTCATCGCCGCCGCCACGTCCGTGCCAGCCTTCGAGTACCTTGACGCGCGGGCCCATCGATCGAGCACCTATCGCAAGAGCGACGCGCTCGCACGCATCGACGTCAGGCGGCACTCCTTTCCAGCCGCGTATGCCGGTGATCCGACGTTCGACAAGAAGATGGCGATCCAGTTCAACCAGGGTGGGCGAGGCGGACACACGCTGGCATCTCCGGTCGCCGTTGAAGGGCCGGCCGGACTTCTCAGAAGCGCGATCAGATTTCTGCCGTGGAGCCTGTCTCCCAAGAAGGCTCTCGTCCTCGGCAGTGGCGGCGGCCTCGAACTGATGGGCGCGCTGCGGTCCGGCGCGACGGAGGTGCACGCGGTCGAGATCGACGCCAAGGTCCTGGACTACCTGGAACAGTTCGCTCCGGCAACCCACAATCCCTACGTGAACCCCAAGGTCACCGCGTATGTCGGCGAGGGCAGAGACATCTCCGCCCGGATCGGCAGGAGCGAGGGCGCGACGTTCGACCTGATCTACATACCTACCGCGCTGTTGCGCCGCCGCGCTCGTGACAGCGATCGTGCCGGCGTGGCTCGCCACGCGCCGCCACCCAGGAGCCCTGCTGCGCTCCGAGTG
>JANOFA010000904.1:0-1724 GCA_031413355.1 Gemmatimonadota bacterium
GACAGCGCCGGCGCAGCCTCGTCATATGCTGGTGGCAGAATCGTGGTTGCGGCCGGAGCCGAGTCGAACACCAGCCGGCGAATACCACTGCTGGTGGAGTTGTACTCGTGAAAGATCACCGCCCGCCCGTCGGGGGTGACGTCGGAGGGATAGCGGTTCCCCGCCGCCATCAGGAGACTGTCGGCGTGGCCGCTGCCGTCGGCGGCGATCCACCAGAGGTCGGCGTCCCTGGCGTAGAGCAGGCGGCGCCCATCCGGGGTCCAGACCGGGTGGTCGCTCTGTCCGGATGTCGTGACCCGGGACCAGACTCGCTGCGCCAGATCCAGCACCCAGACATCACTGGTGCCATCGTCGGGGAAGATGCCCACCGCCAGTCGGCGCCCGTCAGGCGAAAGCCGCGGCCAGCTGTAGCCACGGAGCTCCGGCGCCAGATCGGTTTCGCGCCCCTCGCGGGAGACGACGGACAACTGGCGCTTGCTCCCGCGCAGGTTCGGCGCGTAGACCAGCGAACCGTCGAGCGACACCCCGGCCGACGTGCCTCCGGTGAAGCCCACGGACACATCGCGGGCGATGGTCACCGGCAGCCCCGATGGCCGACGGTGCCGGAGGTCAAAGGGCACCGCAATGAGGCTCTGGTCGGCGTTGCCCAATACCACGTACCCGTCAGCCACCCAGCGCGGATTGCCCCCGGCCTGCTCGAAACGGGTGATGGCGTGAGTCCGGAGGTCCAGCGCCGCCAGCCGATCGGTATCCTTGGATCGGAGAGTGAAGAGTACCGTCCGCCGGTCCGGCAGCAGGATCGGATAGCGGTATACCTCGCCCGAGCCGCTGTCCGGCCGGGCGAATTCCCGCGGCGTGCCACCGCTCGCCGGGACGACCATCAGCACCCGCGACGTCACATTGCCGGGCAAGGCCGCATGGTACCGGATACTGTCATCGAGGCCCCAGTCGTTCGCGAAGCCGATGCAGGAGTCACAGATCACGACCGGCGCCCCGCCAGCGAGCGGCATCTTGAGGAGCCGCAGCCCGTCGCGGAATGCCAGCCAGCGGCCGTCGGGAGAGAAGGCCGGGTAGCCTCCCTTGCGTCCCCCGGGGAGGAGTACCGGGTCGGTGCGATCGAGGTAGCGGAGCTGGAGCCCCGCTGTGGAGGGGTAGGCGAACACCGACCCATCTGCGGCGAACGCGATTGGATCGTGGTCCGCTGAGACGTAGCGTGCGCTGTCCGGCAGGCTGATCAGGTACCGGAGGACGATTGGGTCGCGGACCGGAGCGTTGCTTTGCCATGGGCGCCAGAGCATGAGGGCGGTGGCGACGATCGCGATGCCGACGAGAAGGACGGTTAGGCGGTTGGGCGGTTGGGCGGTTGGTGACGCCACAATTGCACCCGCGCCGGTCGCGGTCCGGAACGCCGGATTGGTCAGCGCCTCCGCGAACGCCTTGGCACTCTCGAAGCGATCGGCCGGCAGCTTCTCCAGCGCGGTGAACACCGCCGCCTCCACCTGCGGTGGAATCGACTTGCGCTGGGTGGTGAGCGAAGTTGGCGCCGCGGTCATCACCTTGGCGACGATCGCCTGCGCCGTCGGCCCGGTGAACGGCGGCTCCCCCAGCAGCATCTCGTAGACGCCACCACTTTTTCGACTAATTACGTCTTCGGTTGGAAGTTTCGCAATGCAACGGTCTGGGATTCCGCCTTGAAATACAGCAGCGGCACGTTCGAAGAGGAT
>JANOFA010000905.1:0-1163 GCA_031413355.1 Gemmatimonadota bacterium
CCGGTGCGCTCCTGAGTTTCGCGCAGGACGTCCCGCAGGTATCGGCCGGTGTGAGATGCGGCGACGTCGGCCACGGCTTCCGGAGTTCCCTGCGCGACGACGTGGCCGCCCGCCGCGCCGGCCTCGGGCCCGAGATCGATGACCCAGTCCGCGCGCTTGATCACGTCGAGATGATGCTCGATGACGAGCACCGTGTGGCCCGCGTCGACCAGCCGATCCAGTACCAGCATGAGCACCCGCACATCGTCGAGGTGCAGGCCGGTGGTCGGTTCGTCGAGGATGTAGAGGCGGCGACCGCCGCGTTTGCCCGACTGGGCGAGTTCCCGGGCGATCTTGAGCCGCTGAGCCTCGCCGCCGGAGAGCGTCGTGGCCGGCTGGCCGAGGCGGAGGTAGCCGAGTCCCACCTGCTGGAGCTGCCACAGCGCCTGCCCGAGACGCGGCTGGCGGCGAAAGCGGCTGATGGCCTGGTCGACGGTGAACTGGAGCACATCCGCGATCGAATACCCGCGGATCTTCACATCGAGGATCTCGCGGCGGTAGCGGGTGCCAGCGCAGGTCTCGCAGGGCACATAGACATCGGCGAGAAAGACCATCTCGACCAGCACCGCGCCGGCGCCGTCGCACGCGGTGCAGCGACCGCCCTTCAGGTTGAATGAGAAATGGGCGGCTGTGAATTTCCGCCGCCGGGCCTCCGGCTGGGCGGCGAAGAGCTCGCGGATTTCATCGAAGCCCTTCACATAGGTGATGGGATTGGAGCGCGGGGTGCGGCCGATCGGTGATTGATCGATCAGCAGCACGTTCTCGATCCGTTCGGCGCCGCGCAGTTCCCGCACCGCGCCCACAACTTCCCCGAGGTGCTCCTTGGCGGAGTGCCCGCCGTGGAAGCGACCCTCGAGCTGGCGGTAGAGGATGTCGTGCACCAGCGTGCTCTTGCCCGACCCGGAGACGCCGGTCACGGCGGTGAGCGCGCCGATGGGGATGTCGACGTCGACGGAGTGAAGGTTGTGCAGCGTCGCGCCGCGCAGGGTGATCCATGGGCCCAGCGCCCGCCGGACGCTGGGGATCCCGATCCGCTTCCTGCCGGAGAGATATTCGCCGGTCAGCGACGCGGCGGCGCCCGCCACCGGGCCGGCGTAGACCACCTGCCCACCCTGCTCTCCGGC
>JANOFA010000906.1:0-2231 GCA_031413355.1 Gemmatimonadota bacterium
TATATCCTCTGCGAGCGGCTCTATGCGCTCCGCCAGGACGCCGTGCTGCCGAACGACCTCGTCGACGCCATTGTGGAGGGCAAGGCTCAGCCCGGCGGCCGCCATTCGGTGCTGGCCCGGGTCGTGGAGTTTGCCATGCACGGGAAACCGGTGCGGCGCCGGACCGGTCGTATCGCCCGGCATGAGGGGCTGGCGCTCGAGCTTGGAGCGCGGGCGGCGGAAGTCGGGGTCGAGACGATTCTCGTGCTCGATCTCGCTGCCGTCGGCAAGGCGGTCGGTCCGCACAACCTCGACACGATCATGGCGCTGAAGCATCTGGTGGGTGTACGGGTCTATGCGGGCGGGGGCGTGCGGAGTCGGGAGGACCTGCGGGTACTGGAGGAGGCAGGCTGTGACGGCGCGTTGGTCGGGACCGCGTTGCATGACGCACAACTCGCGTCCGACGGAACCTGGGAGTTACCGGGCGCGGGGTAGGGCAGGCGTCCCCGCCTGCCCACACCAGATCAAACGACATCGGGATCGACGCATTGCATTGAGCGGCGGTTGTGAGACCCGCCGCCACCCGTCCTACACCAGCGACAACCGGTACGTCGCCGACTGACCGAAGCTCTCCTCCACCTCCATCTCGATCAGCGTCAGGTTGCTGATCCCGAGCACTTTCAGCTCATCCCGCAGCAGGTGCGCGAAATACTGCGCCAGCATCTCGGCGGTGGTGTTCTCGATCGGCACCATGGCGCAGTCGACCTGCGGGAAGGTGTAGGTGTGCTCGCCGAAGTAGTCCACCTGCCGGTGCCGGCCGACGTCGCGGAAGGCGAGCTTCGGATTCTTCACCGGCAGCAGCACCTTGTGGTCGATCTCGTCGACCAGTTTCCGCACCACCTTCTTCAGGATCGAGAAGTCGACCACGAAGAGGCATTCGGCATCGACGCTGCCTTCGACGCTCACGCCCACCCGGTAGTTGTGCCCGTGCAGCGTCTCGCACTGGTGGCCGCGAAAGGTGATGAAATGGGCCGAACTGAAGACCAGGTAATCCTTGCTGACGCTGACCTTGAAATCACTCCGCACGGTCGGACCTCATCCGGTCGGGCACCCATCCGTCTTCCACCAGCAGCGCGAAGAGCGCGGCGGCGGTGAGGTCGGCGGTGGTGCCGGGGTTCTGGGAATTCTGCGTGTCGCGCAAGTCGGCGTCAAATGTGGCCAGCGCCGCCCGGCCGATATCGCAGCGTACCCCACCGGCCTGCCGCACCCGGTCGGCCTGGTGCGACACGCCGCGGGCGACGGCCGGCCCGAGCTTCCGGGCGATCAGCGTATCGGGGCGCTCGGCGAGCAGGGTGAGAAAGGTCTCGACCACGGCGTCGGGCCAGGAGAGTCCGTCGGCGCGGGCGTTCCGCAGCACTGGCACGGCGGTCTCGAAGGTCAGGGCGAACTCGGTGACGTACTCGCTGGCGACGCTGTCGCGGTGGGCCGCGAGGGCCATCGTCTCCACCAGCGTGATCGTGGGCGACTGGGCCAGGTCCTGATCCGCCTCGCTGCCCAGGCCGCCGGGTGCCGCGAGCAGGATGGCGAGGTAGCTGTCGCGCGCATCCTGGATCGTCGTGGTCCGCAACACCTCGCGCAGCCGGTCGCGCAGCACTGTGCCGGGCTTCTCCGGCAGCGACGCCGCCCGCGCCAGCGGGGCCAGCAGCAGGATGATGCCGAGATTCGTGTTGGCCGGGGTCCACTGATGGGTCGCGCGTACTGCCTCGAAAATCGTCTCGCCGAGCGGGCGCGTGCCGGCCAGGCCGAGCTCCGGTCCGGCGGCCACCGCGCTCGCCACGAAGTCCTCGTAGCTCATGTCCCGAAACGGCTGTCCGGGGGCGACATTGCCCGGCTTCGGCGCGCCCGCCTCGAGCAGGCAGGCGAGCGTGGTGAAGGACGAGATCTGGGCTGGGGTGTGCGGCATCGCGAACAAAAAGTAACCGGTTGGCTATGCCAGTAGTTGGGTGACGATCGCGCCCGCCACATCCAGCCCGGTCGCCTGCTGCAGGCCCTCCCAGCCGGGGATGCCGTTGACCTCGAGAACGTAGACCCCGCCCGCGCCATCAGGCAGCAGGTCCACGCCCGCATACTCGGCGCCGACCGCCTGTGCCGCCCGTACCGCGAGCGCCGCCCACGCGGCGGGCACGGTACATGGGGCGACCTTGCCGCCGCGGGAGAAATTGGTGCGCCAGTCGTCGGCGGTGCGCTCGATC
>JANOFA010000907.1:0-3884 GCA_031413355.1 Gemmatimonadota bacterium
CCTGGCCGGGTACGTGGTGGAGAAGCCGCTCAGCATGGACAACGTCTTCGTCATCGCCATGATCTTCGGGTACTTCGGTACCCCGGCGAAGTACCAGCACCGGGTCCTGTTCTGGGGCATCCTGGGGGCGCTGGTGATGCGTGGCGGGATGATCGCGGTCGGCGCCCAGCTGCTCCAGTCATACTCGTGGGTGATCTACATCTTCGGCGGCTTCCTGATCCTCACTGCCATCAAGATGGCCGTGGTGACGACGTCGGGCGTCGACCCGGAGAAGAATGTGCTGATCCGGCTGGTCCGCCGGCTGATGCCGGTCACGACCGCCTACGATGGCCAGAAGTTCTTCACCCGGCTGGATGGACGCCGGGCGGCCACCCCGCTCTTTCTGGCGCTGGTGATGGTGGAGTTCACCGACCTGGTGTTCGCGGTGGATTCGATTCCCGCCATCTTCGCGATCACGGCGGATCCGTTCATCGTCCTGACCTCGAACGTCTTCGCCATCCTGGGGCTGCGGTCGCTGTACTTCTGCCTGGCGGCGATGATCGACCAGTTCCGCTACCTGAAGCCGGCATTGATCGGGGTCTTGGCCTTCGTCGGCGTGAAGATGCTGCTGGTGCACTCGCCCTGGAAGATCGATACCACAGTGTCGCTCGCAGTGGTGCTCATGATTCTCATCACTGGTGTCGTGGCCTCCGTCATTGCGGCACGACGAAGCGGCGAGCGTCTGGGTGGTGCGGCCTGACCGGACCCGCCACCGAGCCCGGCTCCGCCGGGACCCACTCCGGTTCCTCGTTCAACGAACCTTCCCGACCCGTCCCGCAAGGGGCGGGTCGATTCGTGAACCGATCCCTACGGGCTCTCCACCGGCGCATCCGCGGCCAAACTCATCCCTGACCTGTCGGCCCGGAAGCGAAAGACCTCCTTGCCATTCTGGTCGCGAATCTGGATAAAGGCCTGGGTGGAATCGGCGGTGATCCGCACCAGGTCGCCGCCATGGCCGTCGCTCACCCGCATCGTGGCCCCGGTGGAATCCGCCTGGACGCGGACACTTCCCTTGTCCCGTCCACGGGCATCGACCTGCACCCCATGGGTCAGATCGATGTTGGCCGTGAATGGGTCGCCCTGGCTGAGCTTGTCGAGTTGCGCCGTGCGCACCTTCACCGGACGGGTGAATCCGTTCGGCTCGAAGCGAATCTCGCCGATCCGCACCAGCCCGGTTTCCGCCGAGGTGCCACAGCGAAAGCCATCGTCGAATCCGTCAGGCGTGTCGCCCAGCGGCAGCAGATCGCAGGCTTCGAGGTCGGCCCGGTCCGCGCGGTCGTCCAGGTGCACCGCCAGCTTGACCGACATGAGCCGGTTGTGATCGGTCCGCTCGATCTGCATCCGGGTGACGGTGCCGAGTCGATGGCCATCGAGGCGGAACGGCAGGTCGGTCAGGGCTCCGGTCCCATGACTGGCGGCGGCATGCAGCACGGGCACCAGCGATTCCGTCACCGCCTGCGCGACCGCCGCTTTGCTCCGGCGGAAGCCAGTGAGCAGCAGCATCCCGACCAGAAAAACAGCAACGGCACCGAATCCGATTTTGGGCCACATGGATCTCATGGGGACCTCCGCGTACAGCGAGAAGCGATGGCATCTGGGAAAGCGGCGAACGCCGGACCTACGGCAGGGGGGTGCGCAAGTTTCGATTTGGGACGAGCGGGAGTTCCGGGCTCATTGGGCGGTGGTGGAGGATGACCCGAGACTAGCGCCGGACGGGGCGCGGGAGTGCCTCCAGCCCCATGGCTGTGCGCAGGGCGACAAACCGGGGCTCGTCCCAGATCGGCGCAAACCAGGGCACGTTGAGGGGAGAGGAGTAGAGCAAACCGTCGCGGGCGAGGAGGGCACGTTCCAGCCAGTCCAGCGCTGCACCATGCTCTCCGAGGCCCACTTTGCCAATGGCGACGGTGGTTGGCGAGGCCTGACCCGCCTGCGCCGCCGTCTCGAGGGGCTGCATCAGCGTCAGAGCGCGGGAACGATCGCCGGTGGCCGCGACAGCGTTGATCAGCACTCCGCCGAAGGGACTCTGTGGCGCGAGGCGCATCGCTTCCTCGAGCAGCGGCACGGCCTCGCGTGGCTCGCCACTCCAGAGGTACACCGACCCGAGGAAGGCATGGCCGGTCCACAGCGATGGAGCGAGGTCGATGGCGCGGCGGCCGGCGGCGATGGCGGAATCGTGCTGGCCGGCGAGCGCCCGGATGTAGCCCAGCTCACCATTGATGATGGGTGACATGGGATCGATCTCGCGGGCGCGCTCCATGGCCCGCACCGCACCGGCGGGGCGGCCGACATTCACCTGCAATTCTCCCAGCCACTGAAACGCCGAGGCGTAACTGGAGTCGGCGGCGATGGCGCGGGTGAAGGCCAGCTCCGCCTCCTTCCAGCGACCGACGCTCTTGTACAGCTGGCCGCGCGCGGCATGGGCTTCGGCGAGCGAGCTGTCCAGCGCGAGGGCGCGGGCCGCCGCGTGCTCCACGATGGGGAGCACGGAATCCACCGGGGTGGGCCCGTAGACCGGCAGCAGGCCGACCGCGTCGGCGAGCCCGGCCCAGGCGCGGGCAAAGGTGGAATCGCGGGCGATCGCCTGACCGAAATAGTCGGCCGCGAGTCGGAGCCCGGCCTCCCCGCGCCGGCGCCAGTAGAACCGGCCCTTGAGATACAGGTCGTAGGCCGCCATGTCCTCCGTCGCGGCTCGGGCGACGGCGTGCTCCGGCGCGAAGGCGACCTCGAGTGCCGCGGCGATGGAATGGCTGATCTCGTCCTGCACCCGAAAGACGTCCTTCACCTCGCGCTCGTAGCTCTCCGCCCAGCGCACCAGGCCGTCGGCCGCGCTGGTGAGCTGGACCGCGACCCGCACACGGCCGCCGCCACGGCGCAGCGAGCCGGCCAACACAAAGGCGACGCCCAGCTGCCGAGCCACCGCCCGGATATCTCCGGTGCGATTGCGCACCGCGAACGCCGAGGCGGAGGCGGCCACCCGCAGTGATGGCACGCGGGAGAGGGCGATGGTCAACTCCTCCGTGATCCCATCGGCGAAGTAGGCGTCGGTCGTATCGCCCCCACTCAGCGTGAGGGGCAGTACGGCGAGGGAATTGTGCGCCACGCCTGGAGCGCCCACCGCTCGCGGGCGTCCGAAGGCCCACCAGCCGGCGGCGATGGCGAGGACGGCGCCCGCGGCGAGCATCAGCCTGTGCCACGCCGGACGTATCGCGTGCGCGGACGCCGCCGGCAGTCTCACACTGGCAGTGAAGACACCGTCGAGCGCGGCGACGACTTCGTCGGCCGTCGCGGGGCGCTCCTCCGGCGCCTTGGCCAGGCAGCGATGGATGAGTGTCGCCAGCGAGGCGGGCAGATCCGGGATGAGTGTCTCGAGCCGCGCCGGCTCTCGTGCGACGATCGCCGTGAGCAGCTCGCGCGGCCCAAGTCCGGCGAAGGGTGCATGGCCGGCAAGCATCTCGTAAGCCATCACGCCGAAGGAGTAGAGATCCGCCCGGTGATCCACCCCAGGATCCGCGGCGGCCTGCTCCGGTGCCATGTAGGCGAGTGTGCCGAGTGAGGTGCCCAGGGCGGTGAGCGGTGCACCGCCGGATGCGGTGGGCGCCAGCGGTTGCCTGGGCCCGTCTGACAGCGCCTTGGCCACGCCGAAGTCAGTGACCATGGCGGCACCACCCGAGAGCAGCACATTGTCCGGCTTGATGTCGCGATGCACCTCACCGCGTCCGTGCGCGAAGGCCAGCGCGCGGGCGGTGTCGCGCAGGATCGGCACCACTTCCCGGACAGGCAGCGCCCCACGCTGATCGAGGGTGGCGCGAAGCGATTCGCCCTCGACGAACGGCATGGTGTAGTAC
>JANOFA010000908.1:0-3533 GCA_031413355.1 Gemmatimonadota bacterium
GGAGGGCGAGGATATCGCCCAGTCGGATCCCGACACCCAGCATGTGACGGCGGCGCTGGAGGCGATGGAGTGCATCGTCGTGCAGGACCTGTTCCTCTGCGAGACGGCCAAGTTCGCCCACGTCTTCCTGCCCGGCTCCTCATTCCTGGAGAAGAACGGCACGTTTACCAACGCTGAGCGGCGGATTTCACGGGTGCGGAAGGCGACGCCGGCGCTGGGTGGCAAGGAGGACTGGGAGGTCACGATGATGCTCAGCAACGCGCTGGGCTACCCGATGAACTACAGCCATCCGTCGGAGATCATGGATGAGATCGCGCGGCTGACGCCGACCTTCACCGGGGTCAGCTACGACCGGCTGGACCAGCTCGGCAGCATCCAGTGGCCGTGCAACGACAAGGCGCCCGAGGGGACGCCGGTCATGCATGTCGAGCAGTTCGTGCGCGGCAAGGGGAACTTCATGATCACCGAGTATGTCCCGACCGACGAGAAGGTGAATCGGAAGTACCCGCTCATCCTCACTACCGGGCGCATCCTGTCGCAGTACAACGTCGGCGCACAGACCCGCCGTACCGCCAACGTCGACTGGCACGAGGAGGACCGGCTTGAGATTCACCCGCACGATGCCGAGGAGCGCGGGGTGAAGGAGGGCGACTGGGTCGGGATCGTGAGCCGGGCCGGCGAGACCACGCTGCGGGCGCGAATCACGGATCGGGTCCAGCCGGGCGTGGTCTACACCACCTTCCATCATCCGGAGTCGGGCGCCAACGTGATCACCACCGACAACTCCGACTGGGCGACCAACTGCCCGGAGTACAAGGTCACGGCGGTGCAGGTCATGCCGGTCTTCGGGAACTCGGAGTGGCAGGAGCGGCACCATGCCTTTACCGAGGAGCAGCTCACCCTGCTCGAGCAGCGGGTGCGGCCCGCGGCGCAGACCGCAGGGAAGTGAGCCGATGAACGTCGAGCATCTGGTTCACATGGCCAATCAGATCGGGCAGTTCTATCAGTCGCTGCCCGATCACGCCGAGTCGGTTGGCAGCACCGCGTCGCACATCCGCCGGTTCTGGGAGCCGAGGATGCGCTCAGCGATGTATGCCCACCTCGACCAGGCCGGCGGTGCCGGGCTCTCTCCGCTGGTGCTCGAGGCGTTGCGGAGCAAGCGGGTGGACCTGGAGCCGAAGGCGACGGCCTCGAAGTAGCGCCCGGCCGGTCAGCTTCCGTCCGGCGCGGTGGGATGCTAGGTTGTCGGTCCCCGGCGCCGTAGCCAAGTGGTAAGGCAGAGGTCTGCAAAACCTCCATCACCGGTTCGACTCCGGTCGGCGCCTCTCGCAGCGGAACTACTCAGGGCCACCTCTCGCGGTGGCCCTTGGTGCTTACCGGCGCCCCTCAGCCCGCCGATCGATCGCATCGCGAATGGTCCCGATGTCCGCCGGCGTGGTCCGACAGCAGCCGCCGATCCAGGTGGCGCCTGCAGCGATCCATTCCCGCGCCAACTCCCGGAACGGCCGCGCCGTCGCCGATCCGCGCCAGCACTGGGCCTGCCCATCCCACACCTCACCCGAATTGGGATAGACCACGATCGGTTTGGTGGTGCCCCGGCGCAATTCACGGATGTGCGACGCGGCGTGATCGGGTGGCACACAGTTGACGCCCACGGCAATGACCTGCGGCTCGGCGTCGAGCAGGCGGGCACAATCGACGAGGGGCTCGCCCTGGGCCGTGTGCCGGTCATCGCGTGAGGTGAAGCTCAGCCAGGCGCGCGCGGACGGGACGCGGCGGAGGACGGCGACCAGCGCCCGTGCCTCGTCCAGCGACGGAATCGTCTCGCAGGCCAGCAGGTCCGCCCCCGCTCCGGCGAGGATCTCCAGACGGTCGGCGTGAAAGTCGGTGAGTGCTTTGACCGATAGGCCGTAGTCGCCCCGATACTCCGAGCCGTCATGCAGCACGGCGCCGTACGGTCCCACCGACGCGGCGACCCACATGGGCTGGCGGGCGCCGAGAAGCTTGGCGCCATCCCGCGCCTCGGCCGCGAGAGAGACTGATCGCCGGAGCAGCCGATTGGTTTCCTCCCGGTCCAGCCCGATCGCAGCGAAGCCGGCGTAGCTCGCCTGATAGCTGGCGGTGATGGCGATGTTCGCGCCGGCCTCGAAATACGCGGTGTGAACGTCACGGATCAGCTCGGGCTGTTCCGCCAGCAGGCGGGCCGACCAGAGTCCGCCGGAGAGATCCGCGCTGGCCCGTTCGAGCTCGGTGGCGAGCCCGCCATCGATGACGCCGAATCCCTGGAGCATCAGACCTCCGGCAGTGCGGGAGCGCACAAGATAGCCCGGGCGCGGCCGGGATGTGCCGAGCGACGCTCCGCGCCTCACCGCCAGTCGCCGCAAGGGCGAATGCTGCCGGGATTCGGCCTCGACAGGCGGACCATCGGACGCCAGCTTTCCACCGATCCGATGCCCCTGACCCGCTACGCTCCCGCCCCCACCGGCTACCTGCACCTGGGCCACGTCGCCAACGCGCTCTACGTCTGGGGCGCTGCGGTGGCTCGCGACGCGCGTGTCCTGCTCAGGGTCGAGGATCACGACCGGCAGCGTTGCCGCGCCATCTACGAGACTGCCCTGCTCGATGATCTGGACTGGCTCGGCCTCGTCGCCGATGTCGCGCCCACGACGAGTTACCGTGGCGGGCCGAACCCCTGGCGCCAGAGCGACAACGGGCAGGCGTACCGCGCCGCCGTCGCCCAACTGCGGGCCGCGGGCCATCGCGTTTACGCCTGCGATTGTTCCCGCACCACCGCAGCCGCCTCCGCGCCGGCCACTGGTGCGAACCAGGAGCGGCCCTACAGCGGGCGCTGCCGCACGCGTGGACTGCCCGAGGTGCGCGGCAGCGGACTGCGAGTGGAGCTGGCAGGTGGTGAGGAGTCCTTTGTCGACCTCCGGCTGGGAGTGCAGCGCCAGTCGCCAGCGGAGCAGTGCGGCGACCTGCTGCTCCGGGATCGGCTGGGCAACTGGACCTATCAGTTCTGTGTGGTGGTGGATGACCTCCGGCAGGGCGTCGACCTGATCGTGCGTGGTCAGGACCTGCTCGATTCCACCGCCCGCCAGCTGCGCCTGGCCCGGATGCTGGGCCGGGAGACGATGCCGACATTTCTGCATCATCCGCTGCTTCTCAAGTCGAATGGCGACAAGCTCAGCAAGTCCGCCCGCGATACTGGTGTGCGTGACCTGCGGGCAGGTGGCATGACACGGGAAGCAGTCTTCGGGCTGGTGCTGCAGAAGATGGGCTTATCCGGAGACGCTGGAGCGGTGAGTCTGGAGGAGGCGCTGGAGGTGGTGGGACGGTCACCTGGGCTGCGGGAATAGCCCCGCGATCAGCCGCGCCCCAGCGCCTTTTTCAGCAGACTGATCTGTCCCAGATGATAGGCATCGTGCTGCAGCAATCCGTGCAGCATCTGGCGATAGGTCTGTCCCGTGCCCATCGACTGATCCCGCGTTTCTCCCACCGTCTCGTCCAGCCGCGCCTCCGGGAAGCGTGAC
>JANOFA010000909.1:0-7807 GCA_031413355.1 Gemmatimonadota bacterium
GGGTGCCGGATCGGACGCGGAAGGAATTTTTTTCCGAGGAGCATCATCCCTTCAGCAGGCTCCAAACCTTCGCGGTCGCGCCGCAGGGGCGGACGGAGCGGGAACTTCAGGCCGGCCAGCTCGCCCTGCCGCTGCTCACGCTCACGCTCCTCGGGATCGGCGGCGCCGCCCGCTTCGTCCGCGGAGCACTGCTTGATGTGGAAGGCGCACCATTCCTGCTTGCCGCACGGGCTCGGGGCGTCCCGGAAAGGCGGGTGCAGCTCCGCCACCTCCTGCGCAACGCCCTCGGTCCGGTGGTGACGCTGCTCGGTCTCTCCCTTCCGGCGTTGTTCTCCGGTGCCGTATTCGTGGAGGGGATCTTCGCCTGGCCAGGCGTGGGCCAGATCCTCATCCAGGCGGTGCTCGCCCGGGATACTCCCGTCGTCCTCGCTGCCGTCACGGTGAGCGCCGTGCTCGTCGTTCTCGGCAACCTGCTGGCCGATCTCTTCCGCACCTGGGCCGATCCCCGGCTTACCGATGTCTGATCTGCTGCGCGACGGCCGAGCCCGCCTCGGCATCGGCGTACTCATCGTCGCCGTCGCGATCGCACTGCTGGCCCCGCTCATCGCCGGCCGGGATCCGGCGGCGCAGGGCGACATCGTCGCGACCCGCTTTCTCACTCCGCTCTCCACCGATCCGGCGGGCGCCTTTCACCTGCTCGGCACCGATCGGCTGGGCCGCGACGTGTGGACCCGGCTGGCGCATGGCGCACGAGTCTCGCTCACCGTCGGATTCCTGGCCACGCTGCTGGCGCTCAGTCTCGGGGTCGCCGTCGGCACGGTCGCCGCGGTGGCGCGGCCCCCACTCCGGCTCGGCCTGCTGGGCCTCACCGACTTCGCGCTTGCGCTGCCACGAGTCGTCCTGCTGCTGCTGCTCGCCGCGCTCTGGCAACCGGGCAGCACCCTGGTCGTGGTTGTGCTCGGGCTCACCGGCTGGATGAGCGTCGCACGCCTGGTCTATGGCGAGGCCAGCGCGCTGCTCACCCGCCCATTCGCCCGGGCGGCCATCGCGCTGGGTGCGGGACGCCGGCGGCTGATCCTGCGGCACCTCCTGCCCAATACCCTGACGCCAATCATCGTCGCCGCTGCGCTCGGCATCGGCAATGCGATCACGCTGGAGGCGGGCCTCAGCTTCCTCGGACTCGGGGTGCAGCCCCCCGCACCGAGCTGGGGCGGAATGATCGCCTCGGGCCGGGACACGATCGTAAACGCGCCGTGGGTGGCGCTGGCGCCGGGGATCGCCCTCGTCCTCGTCGTCCTGGCCTGCACCCTGCTGGGCGATGCGATCCGCGACCAGGTCGCGCGCCGCCCGGTCGTCACCAGCTAGGGATGCTCTGGACGAGATCCCGGAGAGGGGCGAGGCCGCAGGGACCCTGCGGACGAGACCCGGCACCACCATAGCACCGGCAGGTTCCTGAGGCGCGCCCAGCGCAAGCAGTACCAGCGCTGGTACACTTCGGCATGAACCTGCTGCTTGATCGTGCCGCCCGGCCGGTGATCGGCCACCGCGGAGCGGCGGCCTACGCCCCGGAAAACACCATCGCGAGCTTTCGCCGCGCCCTGGAGCTCGGCGCGGAAGCGATCGAATTCGATGTTCGCCGCTCCGCCGACGGCGAGGCGGTGGTGATTCATGATCCGACTCTCGATCGTACCACCAACCAGAGCGGCCCGGTGGCCCAGCGCACCGTCGCCGAGCTGCGGCGGGCCGATGCCGGCCATCGATTCTCCCCCGACCAGAGCACCGCCACTCCGTTCCGCGGACACGGCATTGTGATCCCCACGCTCGCCGAAGTGATTGTCGCCTTTCCCGGCGTGCCGCTGCTGATCGAGATCAAGGAAGCTGAGGTGCAGGCCGCGGTGGCCGCGGCGCTGATCGCGGGAGGCGCAACCGGCCACGCGGTGCTGGCCGGGAGCGACTGGCGCGCCCTGCAGGCCTTTCGGGATCCACCCTTCCATCTAGGGGCGTCACAGCGGGATATTGCCCATCGCAAGTTCGGGCTCGCTGCGCCGGACCCGCGCTGCCGCTGCTATGCCGTGCCGGATAGCTGGCACGGCCTCACGATTCCTACCGCACGCTTCTGCCGTGCGGCCCATCGGGCGGAGTCGACGGTGCACGTCTGGACGGTGGACGATGCACGATCCGCGCTGCTCCTCTGGCGGAACGGCGCGCAGGGGATCGTCACCAACACGCCGGATGTGATTCGGACCGCGCGCGATGCCGGAGATATCCTGACCCGCTGACTCGCTCACCCTTCAGGGAGTACCAATTCCACATGTCACCTTTCCTCTCGAAGCACAGTGGCACCCTCTACGCGGCCATGCGCATCGTCACCGGCTTCCTCTTCCTCTGTCACGGCGCGCAGAAGCTGCTCGGCGCCTTTGGGGGGATGGATGTCACCGGCAAGCCGTTGTTTCTGGCGGCGGGCATCATCGAGCTCGTCGGCGGCAGCATGATTGCGCTCGGCCTGCTGACGCCCGTCGCCGCGTTCATCGCCAGCGGCGAGATGGCCGTTGCCTTCTTCCTGATGCACTTCCCCAGCGGATTCTGGCCCATCATGAATCGTGGCGAGCTGCCGGCGCTGTACAGCTTCATCTTCCTCTACATCTCGGCCCACGGCTCGGGCTCGCTGAGCATCGACGCCGCACTTGCGAAGGCCAGGAAGTGACAGAGGCATCTCCACCGCACTTCCAGCTCGACACCGCCACTCTCCCCCTGCTCGAGCGCGCCCTCACCGCGCTCGGGCAGGGGTTTGCCGATCTGCCTCCGGCCGACCTCCACCAGGTTGACCCCGGCCGACTCGACGCGGTCCTGACGACAGTCGCGGAACGATTGCGGGACAACTACCCCTATTTCCACCCGCAGTACGCCGGTCAAATGCTCAAGCCACCGCATCCGGTCGCGCGGCTGGCCTACGCGCTCGCGCTGTGGGTCAATCCGAACAACCACGCGCTCGACGGCGGTCGAGCCAGCTCCGCGATGGAGCGCGAGGCGGTGGCTGGCATCGCCCGCATGTTCGGCTGGGAAACCCACCTGGGCCACCTCGCAGGCGGCGGCACCATGGCGAACCTCGAGGCGCTGTGGGTCGCGGGACAACTCCGACCCGGAGAACTGATCGTCGCCTCGTCCCAGGCGCACTACACCCACCAGCGGATCAGCGCCGTCCTCGGCCTCAACTTCCGCGCGGTGCCGGCCGACAGGTTCGGCCGGATGGACCTTACGGCGCTCGAGCAGCTGCTGCCGCGGGAGAAGGTCGGGACGCTGGTGGTGACGATGGGAACGACGGCGGTCGGTTCAGTCGATCCGCTGCCGCGGATCCTGGCACTCCGCGAGCGGTATGGCTTCCGGATCCATGCCGACGCGGCGTACGGCGGATACTTCGGGCTGGCGGACAATCTGGGGTCCGCGGCGCGCGCTGCCTTTGACCGGCTGCACGAGGTGGACTCGCTGGTCATCGACCCACACAAGCACGGCTTGCAGCCCTACGGCTGCGGCTGCGTGCTGTTCCCCGACCCTTCCGTGGGACAGCTCTACCGGCACGATTCGCCCTACACCTACTTCAGCTCGGCGGAGCTGCACCTCGGCGAGATCACCCTGGAATGCTCCCGCCCGGGGGCGAGCGCCGTGGCGCTCTGGGCGACGCAGACGCTGCTGCCACTGGTCAGGGGAGGCGAGTTCGCAGCGTTGCTCGGCCGGTCACGCACGGCAGCCCTGGAGTGGCATCGCCGGATCGCCGCGGACTCAAGGTTCGTGGCGGGACTCGCACCCGAGCTCGATATCGTCGTGTGGGCGCCGCGGGAGAAATCAGCGAGCGCGGCCTCGCGCCGCTCGCGCCAGATCTTCGCCGAAGCGGCGCGGCGCAACCTGCACCTCGCGCTGGCGGAACTGCCCGTGGGGCTGATCGATCCGACCGGTACCGCCTTTGCGCACGATCAGCCGACGGTCACCGCGCTGCGCTCCGTGCTCATGAAGCCGGAGCATCTCGACTGGCTGGACCGGCTGTGGGCGCTGCTCGACGGGGCAACTGAGGCGTGTGGATGAAGCGGCGGCAGGCGGTAGGCGGTAGGCGCGAGACGCGAGGCGCGAGGCGCGCCGAGGTCAACTTGTCATCCTGAGCGCGCAGCGCGAAGGATCTCTGGAGGTCGAAGGAGAGGCCAGAGAACGGCTCCGGGGCGACGAGATCCTTCGCTTCGCTCAGGATGACAGCAAGCAGCAGCGCACGACTACTGTCCCGCTGTCGCCATGCACTCGATTTCCACCCGCGCCCCGAGCGCCAGCCCGCTGCCGGCCACGGTGGAGCGCGCCGGTGGATCCACGGGAAAGAACGTCGCATACACCTCGTTCATCGCCGCATACTCGCTGATGTCGGCGAGGAAGACCGTGCACTTGAACACCCGGTCGAGCGAGCTTCCCGCTGCCTCCAGCACCGCGCGCATGTTCGCGAAGGTCCGGCGGGTCTCCTCCCGGATGCCACCCGGTACAACGGTGCGCGTGCCGAGAACATTGCCTAACTGGCCGGAGAGGTAGATCACGTTGCCGACTCTCACCGCGGGTGAGAAGGGCAGCCCCGCCACCGCACCCGGCACCTTCAGAACCTCCTTCTCCTGCGCGGCGACAGCAGCGGGGAGCAGCGCGACGAGGCACAGCACAGACGCAAAGCGCATGGGGATCTCCGAGGTCAGTCGGTAAACGCCACCAGGACGGTGACGATTTCGTGCGGCCAGGCCTCGACGCCGAGCCGGTGTCCATCGGGGGTGACGACAATATCCTCAAGCGGGGCGCCATCGGCGCGGATTCGCGAGGCGCCCAGCACCGGCCGTTCCGAGCGCCAATGGCCGCTCGTCGGACGGTCGAGAGCGTTCCAGCACCGCAGGATCATGCTCCTGCCATCCTCCGCGAGCTGGCAGGCGGAAAACACCAACCCCGCCCCTTCCAGCGCAATTCCCTGCGTATGGGATCCCTCCGCGCCGGTCGGCGTGTAGTCGCGCAGCCACCAGGCGCGCACCGGGAGGAAGGCGTCCTCCCACGCCTGTTCCAGCCGGTCCGGCTCGGCGAGATCATCGGCGGTGACCAGTGCGACTGCCAGTTCCACGATGGTGGTTCCGCGGCACTGCGCGCCCGGCGTCGGGGTCGGCCAGCCGGCGTGACCGGGACGGGTGGTCAGTGTGTCACGCGAGAGTTCGCCGACCGAACGGAGCAGTGTGATCAGCAGGTCCCCACCCGCTGTCCATTCATACTCGAAGAAGCCAGGTGCCAGGACCGCGAGGCCACGCCCTCCCTTCGCCGCCGCCACCCAGCGCTGCGCCGGGGCAGTCGCCACCGGTGTTTCGGCGGGGAATTGTTTGCGCGACGCTTTCACCGATGCCCGGCACACACTGCCGAATGCCGTGCCCGCAAGCGCCGGAACACCGCGCAGGCCGAGTGGCAGGCGGAGTCGGAGTCGTTGGTCCGAGGCCTGGTTGTCGATGGTCAGCCGGAGGCGGAGACTGGCCCGATCGCCGACCAGCTCGACCGAGGACCGGACATCCACCCGCTCGCGCCGCCGGGTGCTGCCGTGCACCGGCCGCAGCACCTGGCTCCATTCCAGTCCCGCCAGGTATGGTCCCGCCGCGGTGATCGCCGTGCGGACTTTCCCGACAGGGCGCGTCACCACCGCCTTGGGTGCGGGGCAGAAGGTGTAGGTGTCACCGATATCGGGCTCGCTCTCGAGCGTCAGCAGTCCGCGGAACCGCGCCCCGGTCCCGACACCCGTCAGCTCGAGGTGGCCGGTGCCGTCCACCGCGGCCTCCAGCCGGCCATTCCAGAGCATGCCGCGCCCGGCGGCGGCGAAGGCTTCCATCTCCCCGCCCGCCGGTGCGGCCGGCCGCAACAGTCGCACAGCAAGGCCGCCAAGGGAGACGGGGAGCGGAAAGGCGACGCGGACGCGATCGACTTCATCGTGATCGGGATAGTGCTGCGACGCATCGAGCCGTTCGGAGCCGGTCGCCATGTCGATGACCTGCGGCTCCATCGTCGCCGCGCCGTCGGTCTCCAGCGCCGCGAGCGCGAACGGTTCCACGCCGGTTCCCTGACGGGGGCGACGCGAGCCCGGCGGGCCGACCAGCACATCGCGCCGGAAAAACGTCAGCTCCGCCTCGACAATCCCGGAACGCGGGCGAGCGGCGGGATTCCACAGCACCAGCCGGGGATCCATCGCCGCGCCATCACGCGCATGATTCGGATCGTGCCCCGCGAGTCGGTGCACCGCCGAGCGGATCACCTCGGTCGTGGCGGCCTCGGCATCGGTCAGACGCACCGCCATGGCGTCGGCAACGGCATCGTGGCAGCAGCCGCCGATGGAATCGTGGAAGTGGCACTGGATCACTTCACGCCACGCCTGAGTGAGTACCGAGCCGCCGGTGAAGTGGGGCACGTCGCCTGGGCCGTCGGCGACCGAAGCGAGGCCCGCGAGCGGTTCTGCGATCCGTACAAGGTCAAGCTCGATCCGGCTGGCGCGTCGCTTGAGCGGCGCCCGGGTACCGTGGACACCCTGCAGTGTCCAGGTGTAGCCGTACGACCAGCGCTGCTCGCCCTCCAGGCCGGCGATCTCATGCGCCTCACCGCGTGCGGCATCGAGAAAACGGTCGACCCGCGACCAGTGGAAGTCACAGGCCGTGTCAATTGCAGCCAACCGATCACGCAGTCCGGCGAGCCATGGCGACGGGGCATGATGATCCGCCCCGACGAACAGCGCCACATGACGGGTCGCGGCGCGCGGCAGGAGCTGACCACGGACCCGGGACCACGCCTTCCTCAGTGCGGCGTCCACGCCATCCTGCGCCGGCGGCAGGAGCAGGTTGGAGCCGATCTCGTAGCCGTCCGGGGGGAAGTGATAGACCAGCATCCGTCGCCCGTCACGTGCGGCCCACCAGAAGAGATCGCGGCTGCCGGTGGCGTCACCACCGACACCCCGCCACAGCGCGCCGGTCGTGATGCCGAACTCGAGGCCCAGCGCCGGCCAGGCCGGCGGATGACCGAAGGCATCAGGCGAATACAGCACCTCCGCCGAGCCGCCGAATGGTCGCGCAGTGGCGCGACCGATCGCCAGATTTCGCAGCAGCGACTCGCCCGCGGGAATCTGCGCATCGGCCAGCACATACCACGGTCCGATCTGCAGCCGGCCGGCGCGCACCAGCCGTTCGATGACCTCGCGCCGTTCGGGCCGTATCTGGAGGTAGTCGTCCAGCAGCACCGTCCCCGAAACATCTGGGCGTGCTGAATGCGGCGGCCGAGCGCGCGGGCTGGGGCCAGCCTCTGCCCTCCGGCATGCATCGCGGCATCGAGGCAACGCGCAGATCATGGGTTACGGCAGCTACTCGGCGGCGGTCGCGGAAGTCTCGGTGAACGGCAACAAGGTGAAAGTGCATCGCGTGGTGTTCGCGCTGAACTGCGGTCATGTGGCCAATCCGGATCAGACGGCCGCGCAAATCGAAGGCTCTACGCCTTACGGCATGACCGCGCTGCTCAGCGAAATCTCGGTGGCGGCGGGACGCGTCGTCGAGACCAACTTTGACAAATTCCGGGTGATGAAACTTGCGGAAATGCCGAAGGTCGAGACGGTGCTGGTGCCGACCTATGATTTCTGGGGCGGCGTCGGTGAACCGACCATCTGCGTCGTGGTGCCGGCGATATTGAACGCGATCCATGCGGCTACCGGCAAACCGGTGCGCAGCCTGCCGCTCAGCACGGTGGGGCTGACCCTCGTCTGACCGGGGGTTGCAGACCGGCGTGC